>JAIPJP010000017.1 GCA_021734105.1 Candidatus Woesearchaeota archaeon | reverse complement strand
CTCCTCTGGAAGTTGGTTAACAGCAAGCGCGCCATCGGGAGTGATAAGTTGTGAGCCAATCATATCCTGATACACTTGTGGTAAATCCATAATGGACATTAAGCGTTTTAATTTACTTGGTCTTCCTAAATGTCTGTTTTCTTTGAGAAATTCATCCATGCTGTACTGCTGGTTTTTTTCTTTTGCCTTGCTTTCTGCTAGATGATATATACGATGGAGCATCGCAGAACGCTCTAAAACTGTATCTTGCTCAAACATATCTTCTATTGCCTGATAAATCTTAATTTCATAAGGTAATAAATCGTAGCGAATAAACGCCTTAAAAAAACCAGTACCAGCTTGTACGCACGCTTGATACCGCGAGTTACCAACAACTACTTTGTACAATAATTTCTTGCCTTGACTACCAACAGGAATAACTAAACCGGGTTTTACTTGACCATACTGGGCAATTTTCTGCGAAAGCACATTGCTTGCTTGCTTTTTATAATGGCTTCTGACTTGTTCTTCATCGATGACAATTTGCTCAAGTGGAATAAATTCAGGCGTATCGCCAACTGCGCGCACAATAACAGGTTCTTCTAGTTCTTCTTTAGCAGTCTTTCGCATAATTATTTCTTCAAACGTTTCTTCTTTGTTGCTTGCTAAAAACTTTTCAATGGCATGTTGAACTCTTGGTGTTCCTTGATTAATTATACTTACTATTTTTGTTGCGCTATTTTCTAAATATTCTCTCATAGATCTATTATTTACTTGAAACTCTGCAAAACCTTTTTTTAATTCAGGGAAACGCCTGAATAATTGTCGTGCGCCGAACACATAATGTGTTGTTTTCTGAGCAGTTTTATATGCAGGATTATGTTTGATGGAATTAGTTTGTTCTTGTTCTCGCACCATGAATGACTCTAGCTTTTGCTCTTCTTTTTTTATCAGCAGCAAACCATAAAACATATGTTGATTAAGCGTTGTGTCTTCAGCAGCAATATTGTCCAGCTTTTGTTTGAGTACTTGCTCTTTTGTTGCATGAACTAACTCGGCTTTTTCTTTTTTTATTTGCTTAGCGCGCTCTTCTTTTTCTCGCACTAGTTGATAAAAATTCCATTGATCTTTATGTTCGGGAAACGCTTTAGCAATAGCATGTAAACGTTTAAAAGATTGGGAGTTTCTTCTTTTTTGATTTTCTTCAAGGACTTTTGGATTCATATTTGCTACAGTGAGATATTGACTAATGGTTTTTTTCTCGCGACACATGACTTCAGCAGTTAATCGCAGCGATTTGCTTTTTGATTGGGGTGTAATAATTTTTGCTGTGCCATCATCAGAAAGAGTTCCATACTCCCGGGCAAGACCATCAAAAATATCTTTTGCTAGAAACGCAATATCTTCATTATCGATTTTTGTTTTTGTAGCGTTTAAATCAATTTCCATTTGCAGTTTAAGTAATGGTGGAACGTTGTACAAAATTTCCACAGGCATGTAATCAGCACCCTTCTTAAAATTAGACCAAAACCTACCGCGACCATCAGTATCGATGATTTTTTCACCATTGCGCGTTAACAGAATAGGCTCGAGCTGACCATATTTTCGAATAGATTCACCAAGTTCATTAGTGAATTTAAACGTGTGCGTTCGATAATTCTGCTCAAAGAGTTTAAGAAGAATAGTAGTAGGCACGTAGAGAAATTTCTCAGGATGTAGGGCTTGAGGATGAGGTAGTTGAGGAGTTTTGTGCATAAACTCTAAAATTTCTTCATCATTACTCTTTAAAACAGCTTCTAAGTCCATGCACATCCCTGTACTAGCAAATTAAGGATGAATATAAAAAGCTTCTGAAACGGTTTAAAAAGTGGTTTTAGGCTTTATGATAGGGTAGCCCTTTATTAATGCTTAATGCTCGGTAGAGTTGTTCAAGCAAGACTACTTGGGCTAGTTCGTGCATCATGGTTAATGGAGAAAGTGAAATAAGCGGGATGTCTTCTTTTAGCTTATTTGAGAATCCTTCTGCAGGACCGATGATGAACGTTATGTGTTCTTCATTATGGCTCTTGATAAGACTTGCAAACTTTTTTGAAGTGAAAGTTCTGCCTTCTTCACCGAGTAAAAAGATATGCTGTTGCGAGTGGTCGCTTTTGTACGTTCTTATTTTTTCTTCTACATTCTGATTTTTGAGCTCGAGAAGCTCAATTTTTCCTAATTGGCCAGCTCGCTTCAAATAAGCGTTTGCTATCTGCTCAAGACGAGTATCTTTAATTTTTCCAAAGCAAATAATGCGAATCATCGTTATTGTTGTTATTTTTGCCACTCCCAGGTTTGGATGAACCTTTATAAATGTTCTCTGATGAAAATAACTCATGGCGCTTGAAGTAGCTTTGCAGGCATTAACAGGTCTTTCAGTTTTCTTAATGTTAGGTCTTATATTAACTATTTTTGCAAAAAAACTACATATTTCCAGTTTATTCTTGCTTCTTATAGGGGGTTTTATCTTATCTATACTTCAAAATAAAGGCTTTATTAATCTATTATTTTCCGACGTATTATTAATTTCACTTGCACTTATCACTTTAGTTGTAGTTGTTTTTGATGGTTCGAGCAAATTCACTCTAAAACGAGTAGAAACCTATTCTATATCTTCGCTTAAAGTTATGCTTTCATTTATTTTATTTTCATCAATAATTTTATCTCCTTTTATTGCACTTCTTTTTTTTGGAAAAGTACATCTCCAAGAAATACTCTTTGGATTCATTATTGCTGTAACTATTAGTGGTACAGACCCTACAAGTGTTTTTCGACTCATTAAATATTCAGCAAATAAATCAGTACAAATTCTTGAACTTGAATCAATTTTTAACACACCATTTACTATTATTTTGCCTCTTATTGCGTTAGAAATTATTCGTTCTGCAGGACAAGATACCATTTCAAGCGTGATATTGGGTCAACTCTCTCCCTTAGTATTACAAATTACTGCAGGGATAGGAGTTGGTGTTTTATTTGGTTTTTTTATTTCAAAAATGATACGCAATCATTACTCAAAAGAGCTTAGTCCTATTATTCTTTTAGCATCAGCATTACTAGCTTATATTTTAGCAGAAAGCATTGGTGGTTCAGGAGTCTTATCTGTTGCAACTATGGGTCTTTTCTTTGGAAACACCATTATTCGAAATAAAGAAGATATGCAACGGTTCAATGAACTTTTGGGCTCTATTTTTGTTATGCTCGTTTTTGTCTTAGTAGGATTTTTGGTGGATATACATTTTACTTTATCTCTTGTTCTTAAATCTATTATACTCTATATTCTTGCTCTTTTTATCCGCTTCCAAGTTATACACGCAACAATACGTTCAGCAAAGTTTACCTGGAAGGAAAGACTTTTTATGACACTTCTTATTCCAAAAGGAATAGCTGTTGCAGTTGTTGTATTTAGTTTAGCAGTTATGCAATTTGACGCTGCAATCATGCCACTTTTACAAACAACAACTCAAATAATCGTTTTAATTATGGCACTCTCTTTACTTGTAGCAACAATTGTTGCTCGATTCAGTCATTATTTTTTACAATCGCCAGAAGCACAAGAAGAAAAACGAGAAGAAGATTCTCCTGGAATTATTAAGGCTGTAATGAATGTGGAAGAAGATGCAAAAAAATCAATTCAACAACAAAGAAAAACAAAAAAACCAAAAAAAATAGTTGTAAAATCAATTAAGAAATCACCAACTACAACAACTAAAAAATCACTAACTAAAGTAACCAAAAAATTATCTACTAAGAAATCACCACTCAAAAAAAACAAGAAACCATTTAGAAAAAAAGCTGTTAAAAAAAAGTAAAAAATAATTTTTACGTTACTACTTATTACTACATCTTACCAATTATTGTAAATCTTTTTTATTCTAAAACTGCTTTAATTCGCCGAACGCCTGCTGCTGAACTTTCTTCTTTTTTAATTCTAAAAGTTCCTAATTCTTCAGTATTTTTAACATGTGGTCCTGTACAAATTTCCTTAGAAAAGTCACCAATACAATATACCCATACTTCATCAGGATATCGAGTGCCAAATTCTGCTTGAGCACCACTCTTTAAAGCATCATCGAGCTTCATTTTTTCTTGCACTACAGGCAGTTTTTCTTGAATTTTTTTATTAACAAGAATAGTTATTTTTTCTTTCTCTTCATCAGATAATTTCCTATCAAAATTAAAATCGAAACGAAGACGCTCAGACGTAATATTTGAACCTTTTTGTTTAACAGCTTCGCCTAAAACTTCTCGAAGCGCTTGATTAAGTAAATGAGTTGCAGTATGCAGTCTTGTTGTCGTTTCCGAATCATCAGCTAAACCACCTTTAAACTTTTTCTCAGCGCCAATCCGAGATAGTTCTTGATGTTTTTTAAATTCTTCAGTAAAGTCTGCGAGCAGTTTTTCTTCGTGAAGAATGTTCTTATTATATGCTTCTTTTACTTCTTCAGTTACCATTTCAGGAGGCATGCCTTGACTTTGAAACATGTCAAAAAGCCATTTAACATCAAGAGTTACTTCTCCTTGTTCTGATTGCCATTTAAGCATAGCAAGATTTTTTTCATGATTACTTTTGATTTGAATTCCTGTTTCTTTAAGCATTATGCCAGTCATCATCTTATCAATTCCAGCAAGACCTTTCTTTATTGTTTTTTCAAATTTCTCAGTTTCTCGTTGTAACTGGGTTCTAATAAATTCTTCATTTTCTCGAAGTTCAGGATATTGATCGCCGAATTGTACGATAACTTCTTCAGCGACTGCAAGAATTGCTTTTGTCATATCGCTTTCTAGTTTAAGAAGATAAAAATGTCGAATGCTACGACGAATGAATCGACGAAGAATATAACCTTGGTCAACATTAGAAGGTGTAATTCCTTTTGGGTCTCCAAGAATAAATGTTGCTGCACGCATATGATCGGTGATAACTCGCAAAGAAAATAATTGTTCGTTATTTGGAGTATCTATATTAGTTAGACGCTTGACTTGATCAACAACGGGTTTGATAGTAGCAATTTCATAGACGTTCGGTTTACCTTCTAAAATCATAGCAACGCGCTCGACACCTAAACCTGTATCGACGTTTTTTTGTTCTAATGGTGTAAATGCGCCATTTGCATTTTTGTTGTACTCCATGAAAACATTATTCCAAATTTCCACCCAGCGTTCGTCATCGTCTGCAAATTGTTTATCCGGAATAACATCTTTACTATTCCAGTAAAAGATTTCAGTATCAGGACCACACGGACCAGTTTCGCCAGCAGGACCCCACCAATTATTCTTTTTAGGAAGGAATGCGATACGATTTTCAGGAATACCTAAACTTTTCCAAGCATCTGCTGAAGCAGTATCTTGGGGAGCATCATCATCTCCTGCAAAACAACTAATTGCAAGCTTATCTTTTGAAAAGCCGAGCGTTTCTGTTAAAAACTCAAAGCTCATTTGAATAGATTCTTCTTTAAAATACTCACCAAGACTCCAATTACCAAGCATCTCAAAAAAAGTAAAATGCGTATCATCACCAACTTCATCAATATCTCCTGTTCGAATACATTTCTGTACATCGGTGAGCTTTTTACCTGCTGGATGCTCTTGACCAAGAAGGAAAGGAACGAGAGGATGCATACCAGCCGTTGTGAAGAGAACTGAAGCATCATTCTCAGGGATGAGTGAAGCAGACTCAATTCTTTTATGCCCTTTTTGTTCGAAAAAGTTTTGATATGTCTCTTTGAGTGTTTTTGCGTTCATGGTATACGAAAAACGTACGAGAAAGGGGTTTTTAAGCTTTTTGGGTGTTATAGAGGTTTTTTAAGAAACCTTTAAAAATTCCTTAATCAAATAGTATTCTATGAGAATATATCTCGTTCGCCAAGCTGAAACATTAGGTAATAAAGAAGGTCGCTATGGAGGTTATAATCCTGAGCTTGCAACGTTTACCAAGCGAGGCGAAGAGCAAAAGCAACAACTCAGAGAATTTTTTTCAGATAAACAAATTTACGAAGTTTTTTGCTCCCCAAAAAACACGTGTTATGCAACTGCTCAAGCAATCAAGTCATATCTTTTTGCTACAGTTATGCAATTAGAAGATATTGAAATGGGTATTTTTTCGGGAAAAACAAAAGAAGAAATTGAAACGTCGGCACCAGAAGAATTACAACGTCGGGCAGAAAATGTATATATGTATCAATATCCTGGTGGAGAAAGTTACAAGGTTTGCGAAGAGCGCGTAATGAAATGGTTTAACGCTGTTCAATGGCTTCCTGATAAGGAATACTGTATAGTTTCTCATCTCACACCCATTCAACTCATCTTAAAACATCTAATAGGAAAAGACTTTTCTGAATTAAAACACTTATTTTTAGCACCGGGAAGCATAAGCGTTGTTCATAAAGAAGGAACTAAATGGGTAGTTGATGATTTGAATAAACAACTAGTTGATACAAGCGATCTAAAAGAACACATGAATGCGCTTGAATGAGTTATTGGCTTAGCACTAGTTTATTGCTTTAAAGACATCTTTATAAAAGAAATTTTTGAACTTGAAAAGAAAATCTACAAGAGTTCTTTGAGTATTAGTTAAGAATTATTTTTTTATACTCTTAAGAGTTCTAGAACCAGTTGAAATTCTTTTCAAACTATTTTTTTGTACTACATAATTATCTTCAATACGAATACCGAATTGCTTTGTATACATGCCGGGTTCAACAGCAATAGTCATATTTTCTTTAAGCATATCTTTTCCTACTAAAGGATTCTCATGTACTTGTAATCCAATACCGTGACCTAACGCATGAGGAATAGTCCAAGGATTCTTCACTAGTTTTTTCTTCGCTTTAAGTGTTTTTTCTAGACTTATGATATACTCTAGAACTTGTTGGTATGCTTCTTTTTCTTTTTTAGAGGGGGATCCGATATAGATAGTTCGAGAAATATCTGCGCAATAGCCATTATATCTAACGCCAAAATCAATAATGCAAAATCCTTTCTGCAAACGAGTTTTAGGCTTTGGTGTATAATGAGGATTGCAGGCGTGCTTTCCGCTTGCAACAATAGGTTCAAAAGAAAGTTCTGCTCCTACTTGTAATGATTCAATTTTAAGAAAGCTAATTGCTTCATTTTCATATTTTATTTGAGGAATAGCTTTGAGAAGCTTAGCAAGTATTAATTCTGTTAATTTGGCCGCTTTTTTATGATTTCTTATTTCAGCAGGTGTTTTAATAATAGTTTTTCCTGCCAAATTTAAACTCTCATCAACAAATGTAGCGCCTTTAATAGTTTTTTTAAGAAATTGTAATCCGGCCACGCTTAAGTGTCGTTTATCGTATCCAACAATTTTTGGTTTTATTTTTTTGAAAACTTTTTCCACCTCAACTATCGTGAATGGTTTTGACTCAAATTTTGTTAATAGAGGAGGCTTTTCTAGAGGAGAATGAAAGAACAATGGTTTTCTTTTTGGAAAAATAATAAGTAAACCCGAATCTACTTTAAGACCGGTATAATAACGAATGAAAGGTTCATCAACTGATTCGCTCTTAAGAATGACTGTGCAGGAAGGCTTCGACTTAATCTGTTGTTTAGTTCTTGTTTTTTTCATTTTTAATCAAAATTAATTTCTCTGTCTTTGTCGAGTAGAATTTTTTTTAACTCTTTTTTCCTTTTAAAAAACGAATTTGTTCTACTTATTTTTATTTGATACTCCGATTCGGGTATCATTACTGAAATTTCCTTTCTAAACACTTTTTGTAGAACTTTTTTCCCTTCAAGTTCATTACAATAAACTAAAATGTTTGTTTTTTTCTTGCTTGGAGATTTTATTTTTAATTCATTAATTTTTACATATTTTTTCATTTCAGTAATAATTTTTTTTCTTTTTTCATTATTTATTTCTTTGAAAAACCTATAAATATACCATGCTTTTTTGAATGCTATTGTTGATTCAGTATCTTCTAGATTAACGTTATCTGTTTTGTACTTTCCTGTTCTTGTATTAATTATTTCACTCATTTTCAAATAACATGTCGTGTTCTTTTGTTTGCGGGTACACTTTATAGAATGATTCTTTTAGAAAATCATCTTGGCTAAATCCTAATTTTTCAGCAACTCTATAAATTTGTTCTTTGCTACCTTCAATTTCAAGATAGGTAGGAATAGTTGCCATATGAACAATTTCAACAGAACAATTATTTACATAATAATATTTACGCTTTATTTCATAGAGTCGTTCTTTTGTTAAACCTAACCCTGAAAAAATATTTTCCATAGCTAGCGGGTTTGAAATCTCTTCTTCAATTTCTTCCCGAGTACGAACACCATTTTCTTTTTTAGCTAGTTTTCGTTTGATAGTAACCCAAGATTTGTTATTCTCTTTTCGTATTCTAATGGCTTTTTTCTCTGTTGCACAAGGATTAGTATAATATTGATTTGTTTGAAAAACTTCTTTAACTTTTTCTGCGTTAAGTTTTTTTAATTTTAACTCTATTTCTTCTGCATTAATATTAAGAATTTTCACTTCAACTTCTTGATTGGTTGGGTTACTCATCTAGCTCAGTCTCCTCGCCTGTTTCACACACACTTAAGAAACCAGTTTCCTCATCATTCTTTCGCAAATAAATACTACGACCATCAACCATTTTATTGTCTTCATCAACCAAACCAATGAACTGCTCAGGTGTTTTTCTGCAATAGTCAAGAGCGTTAATATCGCCAGTATTATTCAGCATTACTTCTTTATTTTTTTCAAAATCAATCCAGGTATGCCATCCATCATCTTTTTTGAACCGCTTGTGAGTAAAAAGCACGACGCGAGAAGGTTTATGCTCCATCATGAGTTCATAGTCTTCTAGGAAAGGTGCAAGCGTCCTAGCAAACGCTACGATTTCATTATGAACGGGCATGTGGTCTCGCTTCATACGATTACGACTCTCGCCAATATGCATGTATGCTTTCACTTCAACAAAATCAATATCAGCCTGCTTAATGAGTTTTGCGTAACCTTTTGGGTCACTATCATTTAAACCACTCATGACTGTAATACGAATAGCTGTTCTTGCTTTTTTCTTTGCAGTTTCTTCTAAACTTTGATTGAAGCGCTCCCAAAAATCAGGATATAATGGTTTATCAATTTCTTTAAGAAGCTCCTTATTTGGTGCATCAACAGACAAATACAATTGCGTTACTGGATGCAATTGTGCAAGCTCGGTTGCGTGTTGTGCGTTAGTTACTAAAAACGTTGAGATGCCTCGCTCGTTAAACAAATCTAACAGCTCGTTAAGCTTTGGATACATAATCGGTTCACCAGTTAACGAAAGCGCAACGTGTTTTGGATCATTACTTTGCTCAAATGCTTTCTTAATTGCTTTCTCGTTGCCGTTATATCCTTCCAAGAGCTTTTTTTGAGCATGTAGACTGCCTTCTAAAATAAATTCGGGCTCGTCAATATCCCATATCCAGTCCTTAGACACTGGCGCTTTATAATCGCGCCAGCAAAATACGCAACGATTCGCACAACTAATAGAGGTTGTCATTTGCAGGCATTGATGACTCATAATGCCGTAGAATTTAAGCTTATAACAACCACCTTTGCCTGTAATCATGTTCTTAGTCCAGCCACAGACTTTAACAGCACTATGACTGCCTACAATACGATATTGTTGCTTTTCAAGCTTTGCGCGTGATTCTTTGTCTAGCATAAGGGAAAGTATAAAGAAGACGTTTAAAAAGGTTGTGTACATAATTTACGTGTTAACGTTCTTTAACATTTTCTATACCTAATAAATATTGTTAATGGGTGTTAATATGTTTTTAAGAATAGTATTTACTGTTGTTTATTTTAGCTCTGCAAGCGCAATTTCTCCTGCTAATAATTGCTTAAGCGTCTGGTTTAGTTGTGTTATTGCAACTCGTTTTTGCATGCCAGTATCTCTATCTCGAACAGTGACTTTCTGGTCTTGTTCAAGCGTATCAAAGTCATACGTCACACAGAACGCCACGCCCATGGAATCGGCACGAAGATATCGTTTACCTACGCTACCGCTTTTATCATACAATGCCATAAAATCCTTTTGCACTTGCGAAAATATTTCATAAGCTTGTTCATGTAATTTATTAACCAATGGAAAGACGCACACTGGAATTGGCGCCATGTGATACGGCAAAGCAAGCGTTGTTTTACCTTCTTCTTTGTCTTTTTGCTCATAGAATAAATCAAGCAGTGCAAAGGTTGGGCGGTCTGTACCAAATGCAATTTCAAGTACATGAGGCGTTTCTTTGCCACCTTCTGGCTTTGGTGCAATTAAATCAGTTTTACTGAATTTGCTGTGTTGAGTTAAATCATAATCCTTTCGGTCATGAATGCCGCAAATTTCAGTCCACCCAAAACTGGGCAAATTAATTTCTAAATCCCATGCATCATCAGCGTAAAATGCTAATTCATCAGGATGATGTTGTCGAAGCCGCATGGCTTCTGGTAAAATACCAATAGAGAGAAATGTTTTATAGACGAGCGCAAGCGTCCATGCATACGCTTTATTTTTCAGCATGCCTTGCGTCACAGCTTCGTTGAGTGTAACTTGTGTTAAGGTGTCTGTTTTTGCAGGATAAAAAGGCAGGATGTCATCTTGCACTTTTGCAAAGGCTTCGAAATCTTGTTTTTGCTCTTTGAAAATAACGAGCTGTGCTTCGGCTTGTGTGAATTCTCTCATACGAATAAGAAATTGCCGAGGACTAATTTCGTTTCGATATGCTTTACCAATTTGAAAAATACCAAATGGTAATTTATCACGAAAGAAATTAAGATACCGAAGAAAAGGAAGATACGTTGTTGTTGCCGTTTCAGGACGATTGTACGCTTCCCTATCAAGACCGATAGTTGTTTGCATCATTAAATTATGCGTTTTAATTTCAGGAATAAACTCTTCGCCAGACGGACTTTTGATGTTATGCTCTTTAAGCAGGCCTAAGAGTTCATCGTGCGTTTTACCTTCAACTTTAATTTCAATATTATTATTGTGGGCAAATTCTTCAATAAGGTTATCTACACGATACGTGTTACCTTTTTTGTCTTTAATAATAGGATCAGTAAAACCACCAAGGTGACCGGATGCTTCCCACACTTCTTTTGGAAGAACTGTCGGACACTCCACTTCAAAAAAAGCGTTTTGCGTAAAGACTTTTCGGATAGTATTCTCTACATTGTTTTTTAGTGCTTTACCTAAAGGGCCATAATCATAAAACCCTGCAAGTCCGCCATAAATTTCTGGAGCAGGACCATACACAAATCCTCTATCTTGCAGATAACTTTGTAATTCTTTTAATCGTTCTTGTGGCGTCATACTAATTTAGGGAAAAGAAGTTCTTTCTTTATAAATTTGCCCTTGTTTAGTGTCTTCCCTGAGAGGTAGTTTTAAATATCTTCAAAGATTTTACTACTTTGATGGAAGGGGCTACTAAAGAAGACTTTATGAAGGAACTTGAGGAAGTTTCCGAGCAGCTTAAAAACCTCGCTGAAGAAACGCCCCAAGCAGATCCTCCTCAAAAGCGACCAGCAGAACGTACGCCACATATCATGCCAAGCACACCCTTCTTATCGGTTACCATTCTGTTTTTACTGGTTTTTTTCTTTCTTTACTCGCTTCCAGCGCAACTTTATCAACTGATTGCCTTTCTTTTTTTAATTCTTGCAAGTCTTTCAGGTGTGCAATACGTAGCAGACCTTTTAGATGCAAAGAAACGAACATTGTATGAAACTATTATTGGCGTTGTTGTTATTTTTACCTTAGCAATCTCCTATTATATGGTCTGGAGTTTTATTGCTACATATTTCTTATATGTTATGGTGCTTCTTGGCGTAATTCTTGGACTGGGTAGTTTGTTTTTTCTTTTACATGCATATCTTGGTTATTTGCGACGAGCAGCAAGCTATGAAACAGGAATAACTGCACTTATTATGGTGGGCGCATGGATTGCATTTTTAGCAACGATACTAAAAACTAGCATGGTTTATTTTTTACTCTTTGTTGTACTTCTTATTCTCTTTAGCAAAGCAAGCATTGACTTCTCAGAACGATTCAGAGAAAAGAAAAATTCATAAGAAAAAATCATTTTAGGACTTTTTTTAAGAAAGGATATATTGCTAGCAATACAACAAGCATACTAATTCCCCACACTAGAAAACCTAGTTTGTAGGAAATGGCCATCAGAAAACCCATTGCAAAAACAATCCCTGACTCAAATAATTTTCCTATTTGTGCCTTAATTGAAGACATGGTTGCTTTATACCGTTTATTTATTACGAAATTATCCAGAAAATATTCGCTAATTATTGCGCTTCTTCCAAAATAATAACCTGCTATTGATGCAAGCAAGAAACTAGCAATATAGGGATTTTTAATTTGAGATGCCAAAATTATTGTTGCTGAGAAAAAAAATATTTCACATAAGAATAATTTTTTAATAGGTATTTTTTTAAGAATATGTAGATTATGTCCCACAACAAACCATATTATTCTTGAAAGAGCCATAATTGATCCGACAAATACTATTGGAAATCCTAGCGATATGGCAAACAGTTCTTTGTAAGGCGCCATACCCATAACAAAGCCACCTATAAGTCCAACAAATATGGATGAGATATAAAATCCCGTGCCTTTGAATCGTTTTAATTGCGACCAAATCTTTTCACCTTCCAGGTCTTCAGCGCTATATTTCATTTTAGGCGTAATTAATGATATTGCAGTAAGAATACCTAAAACATCGAAAATGAGATATATTTTGATGGGTGTGAGAAGAGAAACTTTTGTTAATAAAGGTAATAATAAAATCATTCCTGCTGAAACTAAGGAAGCTTTGGCTCTGTTTTTTCCACTAATAGATGCATATTCTTTATCTCTTTTTAATCCAATAAGGGTATTGTGTAGTAACGCTCCTGCTGTACCTGAGGTGAATGCAAAGCCAAGAGCAATAAATGATGAACCAAAGATGAAATGAATAAGCTTAGTTCCAAAAATAAAACAAAGAGTTGATGCTAGCATGAATATTTTTGCCAGAATTAATGTTTTCTTATGGCCGAAGTTGTCTGAGAAGTAACCTGAAGGAATTTCAAAAAGAAATCCCATTAACCAACCAATTCCAGTGTATAATCCTATTTGGTTTGCTGTTGCATTTGGAAGCGTGAGAAAATATATTGATAACACAGGAATATAGTTTCTTCTGTTGGTTAGAATAAGAAGAAAGAATTTCCAGATGTTACTCTTCAAGTTCTCTTGCATACTACTTATCGTAAAGATTTATTTATATGTATATCTGAAAATAAAAGAAAAAAATAATTCTCCTACTTAATTATTGAAGAATATCTTGTAGAATTGGTACGCGCTATAGATATCAGCTTTACTTGCAACTTCCATAGGTGCATGCATACCTAGAACGCACGGACCAGCATCAACAACATCCATACCATACCGAGACATAAACATCGCAATAGTTCCGCCACCACCAATATCAATTTTTCCTAACTCACCAGTTTGCCAACCAATATTATGCTTGTCTAAGAGCATACGTAATTCTTGCATGTACTCAGCACTTGCATCATTCGTCGAATATTTTCCGCCACCACCACCATATTTCTCAATGGAGACGCCATGGCCTAAATAGGACACGTTTTGCGGGTCATTCACGTCCTTAAAATTAGGATCTTGACCGGCAGTTACATCAGCAGATAATGCTTTAGATTCATCAAGCAATGCGCTCACCGGAATCTTTAAACCAGCTTTTAACGCATATTCTGTTGCCACATTTTCTAAGATAAGACTTGCAGCGCCAGTATTACCAACAGAGCCAATTTCTTCTTTATCAACCCACATGCCAACAGCAGTGTGCGCAGGCGCTTTAACGCTTAAAAGAGCGTGTAGTGAGCTGTAAACACACACCTTATCATCTTGACCATACGCGCCAACAAGTGCTCTATCAAAGCCGATATCGACTGGATTACCTGCGGGGACAAGCTCAAGTTCTGCAACCGTAAAATCTTCTTCAATAATGCCATATTCTTTATGTAAGTATTCAAGAACAGTGTGTTTAACTTTTTCTTGAATTTTCTTATCTTGCACCGGTAAATGACCTGCAATGATGTTGAGTTCTTCGCCTTCAATGATTTTATGCGCTTTACGCTCCATTTGATGCTGGGATAAATGCGGTAATAAATCAGGAATGATAAACACGGGGTCAGTAGGTTTTTCACCGATATGAATTTCCACTTTCTTACCTTTCTTCGTGAAGATAACGCCGTGAATTGCAAGCGGTGTATTCACCCAATGATATTTCTTAATACCACCATAATAATGGGTTTGCAATAATGCCAGGCCACTATCTTCATAGAGTGGATGTGGTTTTAAATCAAGACGAGGAGAATCTGCGTGACTGCCTACGATGCGTAGTGAGTTCTTATCTTTTCCTACGACAAACGCAAAGACTGATTTCTCACGATACAAACGATAGACTTTATCACCTGTTTTTAAGGAGGTTGCTGTTTGCAAGTTCTTAAAGCCAGCTTTTTTGAGTTCATCAACAACGTTTCTAATAACCAGTCGTTCGGTTTTGCTTACTTTCATGAACTTTTTATATCCTTCAGCAAAGGAGAATGCTTTATTTCTTTCAGCAATCGTCCACGTACTCCATAAGGATTCTTTCTTGAGCGCTACTTTTTCATGCAATGTTTCATGCACAGATTTCTTTTTTGATGCCATACTTTATACCTCTTTTACACATTATTATTTTGTGTTTGTCTTTATAATTGTAATGAAAATTTATTTCTTTTTTACTTTCTCTTCTTTTTCTTAGGTTGCGTTGCTTTGCTGCACTCCAAAAAAGAATTATTTCTTCTTTTTTGGTTCCTTCATCTTTTTTGTGACGCGAGGAAATATCCTTTCCGGCGTCCCGAAAAAAACAAAATTACTTCTTTTTCTTAGGCTCCTTCATCTTTTTTGTGATGTCTATATTGCCTCCACAATGTTGGCATTGTGCTCGAAGGGTTGCAACGCCTGCAATAGTTTTACGTTTAAAAGGAACGATTGCTTCGCCTTTTTTCTTACAATGAGGACAAGTATAGATGATATTTGCTTCTAATTTTTCTTCATGCTCTTTTTTAGGTTCAGCATATCCGCAGGAATCGCACACGTATTCTGTTGCTCGAATTTTAGGTCTGCCCGTTTTTTCATCTCTGGGTTTAGCCATTAAGCTTTTTTTACACTTTGGACACTCTACTTTATCAACCCAAGCAATAATTGTATTGTCATCTATCTTTCGTCGAGTAAAATATACTAGTTTTTCCATATCATCTGGTAATGTTAATGCCATTTCTACACCTCGTAGGTAATTTTGGTGGAACTCGCGCTTAATAAATTTTTCCTGCAAAAGAAGCCTTATTTTCAGTAATCTTTTTAAAAAAACCCTCTCTTATTAAAGATAATAGATAAGAATTCAAGTTTTTTGAATAAAAAACAGGTTTAATAAATGGCTAAACGTAAAAAAAATGTTATAAAACGACCTAATCGCGAAGATAGAATACAAAAGCGAAAACAAGCAGTAGTTACCTATTTTATAGTCATATTGATGATTTCATCTGTTGCAGGGTTTGCCTTAAGCAGTAATTCTATGAATTCTTCAGATAAATTAGAGTATAATGGATTTATTTTTGAATCAACAACTGTTGATCATCCCTTGGCCTCTGGTTATAATATGAATGCGCTAGTAGAAAAAACAACAGGAGCGCTATTTTACGCGTCACCATATCAAGTGGAACAAATACCAACGGAAGGTAATGTTTCTTGGGCTTTAAAAGATAAACCCTATTTTATTTATACTTTTGAATCAGATGCGACTTTTAATACAGTCCATGATTGGTTACGATTTGAATTTGCTTCACAGACAACAAAAAATATTATTCCGGCAGTCATTTCATTAAATGAAACTTATCCTTCATTTCCTGTATTAACGTGTGAGAATTCAACAATTGATATGCCTGTTATTTTTATTGAACAAGGAAATAGTACCATTATACGTGTTGATGAGAACGCTTGTGTGCAAATTAAAACTCGATCACAAGACATTCTTATGGTGCGAGACAGATTATTTTACAGTTTTTCAGGAATTATGAATACGTGATACTCATGGTAAAAAAACATATTTCAAAAAGTAAAAAACATGTAACAGAATCAAACACTACAATCATTTTGGGTGTTATTTTTGGTTTAATTATTTTAACAATAATTGTTTTTGGCACATATAAACTTATTAATCAACCAAAAACAGATTTAAGCGTGTATAATGGATTTGCATTCGAACACCGTTCTAATGGTAAGGAAGAGTTTTGGATAACGCAAGTACAACTTGAAGGAGAAATTTATGAAGTTCCGTTTTATAATCATCCAACGCAAGTTGAAGGATATTATTATGATGATAGAATAACGCATTATTTTTTAGATTTACAAATTGATGAAATAGTTTTAGCAGTGCATCCAGATGCTGGTTCAATACCAGTTTTAGCAGGGATTAACATTGCGAGAATAACGGGAAAATTATATGGAACACCAACAAGTAGTGCACTTTACGTTTTAGAAAATGAAACTTTTGATTTGGATATGGCGCAAGTAAACTGTGCGGATGCAACTGGCCCAAGACCAATTGTATGGTTGACCAATATTACAAAGGAGCCTAGTGTTATGCTTAGTGACGATCCCCAATTTTGTATCTATGTTAGTGGACAAGAAAAAAATATTCTTGCAGCAGCAGACTTAATGGCATATAAACTCTTAGGAATTATTAAGTAAAGTTTATTAATTTTTTTATACTTTTACAATGACGCATTATTTTGATAAAGAACAACAAAGTGAACTTTCCGAAGAAGAAATAACTGTGCGATTATTTGGAAAACTATTCAAATTCTATTCGGCAAGCGGACTTTTTTCTCGAGAACACCTTGATAATGCAACTAAGCTCCTTGTAGAAAACTGTGAACTAACTTCTGGACAAAAAGTGCTTGATTTAGGTTGTGGATGGGGTGCGGTATGTTTGCTTATAGGGGAGCGTTGTTCTTATTTGAAACTTTTTGCTTGCGATAGTAATACTCGCGCAGTAGCCTATACTAAAAAGAATGCAAGAAAACACAATATTTCTGTTATAGTAAAACAATCAAATATTTTAGACAATCAGGACAAAGATTTTGATGTCATTTTAACAAATCCTCCTTATGTTGCAGGACGAGAAACTTGCTTTGATTTTATTAATCAGTCTTTTGAGCATCTCAAACAAGGCGGTAGTTTACAGCTTGTTGCTCGTCATAATAAAGGTGGAAAAATGTTAGAAAAACACATGCAAGACATTTTTGATAATGTAACAGTACTTGCAAAAAGTGGTGGATTTCGTGTGTATAAAAGTGTAAAAAACTAATTATTATTTTTTATCTTTTTTTATGTATTATTTGTTCTAACATAATTGCTCCTAGCCCTATTGCTACTGCAAGACCAAAAACAATTGTGCAGCGTTTGCATATTTTGCATTCATCTATATTTGAACTACACGTTGGTGCTGATGCTGTTTGATATGCGCCAACATAATTATTTTCTTCTATATTATTTTGGGGGGTTGTTTGTAAATCACAATGCCATAATGCTGCAACAAGAATACTAAGAAGAGCTATAAGTAGTAGTATTTTTGAAAGGGATAATTTTCTTTGAAAAAAATAAAATGATCGCAAAAGTACTAAAAAAGTTATTCCTAAAAGAATGACTGCCATAAGAATATCAGCACTACCTAAATGAGTTATTTTTATCATGAGATATATACCCATAATTATAAGAAGTATATTCATCGTATTATTAAGATATTTCATTGCTTGTTGTGTTTTTTTTAATTTAGTAAACAATGCTTTGCCAAACAATACAAATAATACAGATGGAACAAGTAATCCAATTGCAAAAAAGATAAATGCAACCATAATCATGGTGCTTTGTGTTGTAGCAATAATGCCTAAATACGCAAATGAACAAGGATTAACAGATGCAATTATTGCAAAGAGAATACCGAAAAGAAAGGGGTTTTTAATTAATGGGAAGTTAAGGGGATTAAATCTTTTTGTGATTGCCAATATTCCCAAAACAATAAATAAAAGACCTATTCCTAATTGGAATCCTTCCTTAACAGTTGATGATAAAATTTTACTAAGAAACATAGCGCTAATAAAAAATATACCTATAAAACTTGTGGTAAATAATAGTAATTCTTTTGCTAATTTTTGTTTTGGCGTGTTTGTAAAACGATAAACTAATGCAGGAAATAATACTAAAATGCATGGAGTAAATGCTGCAAGAATACCTGCTAAAAATGAACTTATTATTCCCATTGTTAGCTTTGAACTTTCGTCTGTTTAAATAAATTACTTAAAGAGAATTGTTTTTTTTCTTCTTTATCTGGATGTGCTTCTGTCCCATTAGCAATGTTAATATATTTATTTAACGTAGCCTTAGTTTGCACACCAACAAGGCCCATGGGCGCTTCATGTCCTGGACCATAGAAAATAACTGTTGGTACTGCTTGCACACCGAATTTTTTTGCAAGACGTTGTGCTTGCTCCTCATGCATTCCTAGTTGGTGAAGGTCTATATCATCACGTTCATCTTTAAGTTCATCAAAGATATTTTTTGCTGGTGGACAATTAGGACACGTGAGTGAAGTAAAAAGAATACCTGTTGCTTTAGTCATATTGCTGTTTACTAAGGATCCACCCTTTTAATAAATTCTGGTTAAGTGCATAAACAATGTATTTATTTTCACAAGTGATATGGTAGTTTACAAAGAATTATTTGTTGTTAAGGATTGTATATTGTTCTATAGAGGATTGTTGTGGATAAAGCGTTCGAATATTTTCTTGCGTAACATTGCTATCATCAAAATAATACACCTCATCTTCTTTAAAATCGGCAGGTAGTTTATTTGGTTCATGTATACTTATATATTTGTTATCAGTTATTTTTTTAATTTCGTAAGTTTTTTTGTTAGCACTATTAAAAAAACCTTTATTTGTTGCTGAATTAAATCCTATTTGTGCACTAAGACCTTCTTGTAAATCATACTCATCAGAAAGTGTTAAGGAGGTAAAATTTATTGCGCCTTGTACAGGAATTTGTGCTGCATTAGCTAATTGTTGTGCGAAATTATTTTCATAATCAGGATTAGCAGTTCTACATGCATTAAGACGACCTTTTGCTTGTGATGAATAATATGAAGCTAATTCTGAAGAAAATAATTTATCTGCAGAAATATATTTTTTACCATCAACCATTAAACTTTGACTTAAACCGTGAGCATATACATATAAAAAATCTAATGAATCATTAAAATGTTCTTGTGCAAGCTCGTGTGCTTTCATAAATTCACTTGGTTTATCTACTAGAGCAATGTAAGTATTAAAATTATCTCGAAGTAACTCTTCACTGTAACCAAATTCTTTAGTATCATGATCATACCCCATAATATTTTGGTCTTTACCTTGTTGAGCACCATACCCTCGCGTTAAAATAACAAGTGCATGTTCTTTATTTGGATCAATATCAGGTGATGCATATATCCTCATAGGTCTTGCGATAGAAAGGGTGTTAGGTTGGAAATGTTCAACAATTGGCCTTGGTTCTTGAATTTGATTTCTTGTTTGATAATCTTGCGCTTGAGTTATTCCGCTAGATAATAAACTGCCTGTAATTGCCAATGAACCAATTAATTGTTTTAAATTCATTTCAAAACATCCATATTAACTTTTCTTGTCTATATTATAGGTTTTGAACTATATAAATGTTCCTGTTATTTACTCCTTATAAGTAATTACCTTATGTTTTTTAAGCACGTGAAGTTTAAATATTGTTTATTTTGCTTAAATTATATAGAATTTTAATCTAATTAACGACTAATTAATAATAACACTTATAAATGCCTCTTATTTACATTTTGCTATGTCGGATGAAAACAAAAAACTAGGAAAATTTCTCAAAGGTTTTCAAGCCCAACAACGAGTAACGGATCGCCTAGATGCCGATTTACCTCATTCTGAGCGTTTTCTTCCTTTGCAACAACTCGCATTTGATCAACAACAAAAAGGATTGCAAGATTTGATTAAAGGCCGAATTCAAACAAATGAATTTCCTTATGGTGTGCAAAATGTGTGCACAAATGGTGTGTTAGCTGCAGAATTTTTTTTAATGAATGAATTGGCTGATTTAACACCGTATCATTTACATATATATCATTCAGATGTTTCAGATGGGATAACACCTTTATCTAATGCAGAAATTATTTATGCGGGTGTGCAATCAGGTTTCATACAACAAGCTGTGGAGAACATATTTAACCAAGCAAACGAGCTTAATTCGCAAAGTTATGTACTTAATCTTATGAATAATTATGGTGATATTGTAGAAAGTATTGCTGCAAAAAGCAATATGCAATTATATGTTGTGTTGCCCGCATATCCTCTTCAAAGTAAACTGCTTTTTGGAGCTTTACGTGAATTAAACCCGCAATCAATATATTTTATTCAAGAATAATTCTTATTTTGGAAGAACAGACGTAATTCTAATTAGCGTAAGTTTTGTTTAAATATTTTAAAATATTTATTTATCTAAACTGTATAGTTTTTGCTTAAAATATTTAACATAAATTCTTTTTCAAAATATTTATTTTTTGCTTAAAAGTTTTAAATACATCAGAACAGGATGTTTTTCCTGTCCAAAAAATTCTTCGATCTGTTAAAGTATGAATAGAGACTTATTTTAAAATCTTTTTCCTAAACTGAATACGTTCATTATGTTGAACTACAGCATCTGAAAATTATGAAACAACGTATACAAAGTACTTTTAATAACAACCATAAAACTATTTCAACTAATATTCATAAATTTTAAGTTTTGCGCATATTTTTTAGTTTTTCAATAATTTTGAAATATTTTATTTTTGCTTAAAACTTGTAGAGTCCTATTCTCTCGATTTTCTTTGAATTTTTGGACCTTGCACCCGACCTTTTCGAGGATAATTTATGATTCTATGCAATATATCGATACATTTATATATAAAAGTTCGCACAAGGTATATTGTGCGAACTTTTTATCATATGCGTGCAAAATTAGGTGAATATACATGGAAAAGGAGCATATTTTTAACAAATTACGAGCTGAAGTACAATTAAGAGGATTTTCAAAATATACTATTCGAAATTATATTCATACAACTAGGGATTTTTTGGAATACATGAAAAAACCCCTCAAAGACATGGACCCTACTGACGTGAAATTATATCTTTCTTATTTAATTCAAGAAAAACAAGCAGCACCTTCAACTGTTGCCTTAGCAAAAAGTGCAATCATCTTCCTCTTCTCAGAAATTTTAGATAAACCGCTTAAAACCATTACAACTCCCAAAATTCCTCAAAAACTCCCCATAGTTGCAACAAAAGATGAATTATCTGCACTTTTTGATACTTTGCCACTTAAAAGCCAATTATTGGTTAAATTAGTGTATGCTGCAGGACTTCGTGTTTCAGAAGTTGTTGCTTTACGAGTTGATGATTTAGAATTTGCTGAAGGTCATGGTTGGGTACGAGACGGTAAAGGTGGAAAAGATCGTCTTTTTATCATTCCAAAAGGTTTGAGTAAAGATATCAAAAAGTATTTAGCAAAACGCAAAATTTCTAGTGGTTTTATTTTTCCAGGACGAGACGGATCTCGAATGACTACACGAAATGTTCAAAAAATAGTAAAAGAGGCTGTTTCTCGGGCAAAAATCAATAAATCGCTCACCCCGCATAAATTGCGGCATAGTTTTGCAACACATTTACTGGAGTCTGGAAATGATGTACGCATCATACAAGAGCTTTTAGGACATGCAAATTTGCAGACGACACAAATTTATACTCATGTAACTACAACAACGTTAAAGCAAGTACGAAGTCCGCTTGAAAATTTTAAGTAATTCTTAAATTCTTTATGTAATTAAAAGTTTCTTTTTTTGCTTAAAAGTTTTAGAAGGTGATTTTATAAATAATATTGGTTTTGCTTAAATATATTAGTTCGCATTATTTTAAATAATTTGCTTTTTGCTTAAAATATTTAGCATTATTTAATACTAAAACTATTTGGTTTTGCTTAAAGTTATTGATTGATTATTGTTTAAATAATTTGCTTTTTGCTTAAATTGTATAAATTGAAAAATCATTTAAATACAACGTCATTCTTTAGTGATAAAATGAATTTAAAACAAGTCGTACTAGGTGTTGGACTTACACTTTCAAGTGCAATTTTTGCGCAATTAGATAATGCTAAAAAAGCTTATGAACAAGGAATTATTGCACTCGAAGCAGGAAAATTTACCACAGCAACTACTCATCTCAAACAAGCAATTAGCTATAAAGAAACATTTATACCACCCTATTTTACCATCGCAGGAGTGTATGAATTACAAGGAAATTATCCCAGAGCAATGGCTTATTTACTAGATTGTCTATACACTAATAAAGAGAACACTGATGCAAAAAAGTTATTAGAACATATCTGGAGAGAACAAGGAGCGCCAGAAAATAATTTAGACACATTTATAACGCATATGTATACACAAACACATCTTGTTTTAGGAGATTCCTTACGCGCAATAGGAAAAGAATTTGATACCATTCGTAAAGAATATACAACTAAAGGAAAACAAGCGCCAAAATTAACGTTTGATTCTCGAGAAGTATACGCAACCATTGCAACAAAAATTATTTCTAATAGTATTCAAGAACAACAACAACAAAATCATGCGCAAGAATTTAAACAACTCGATTTACGATGGACACAATTTTATCTGGATATGAACCAATACAAAGACGCACTAACAGAACTTAAAAAATATCAAGAACAATATCCTAATAACCCTTTATTAGAAGAAAAAATTCGCGATGTTCAAGAAAAAATAAAAAATTGAGATTAACTTTAAATACTAATAATTAGCAAATTTTAATTTTTTTGGAAAAAATAATTTTTAATATCATTTTTAAACTCGTTATTAATTTTTATTCTTGCACTTTTAAGATGCAATTTATAATCATTTACGCTAAGACCGATTTTATAAGAAGAAGATATTTTATTAAACCAAGCTACATCTTTTCTTGTTAAAGAATTATTGTCAGAAACATTTTGTAAACGAGAAAAATAAAATTCATCTTCTTGAGTACTAGGTGAAAAATCATTTGAAATAGTTGCAATATTGCGGTAAATAATATTTCTTGTACGAGTTAATTCAACATTGTAAGTTGCAATAAATGAATCTTGTAATTCAAAAAGTAACAACGTATCTTGAATTTCTGGATGAAACTTTATGACGCCATCAAGCGAATAATAAAAAAACACTTGGGGAGAAACAACGAAAGGAAGTGTTGCTTGCATTTCAGGAATGAGTTGTAATGCTACATTGTCTGAAAGTTTGACCGTTTCTAAAGCACAAATATTTTTTTTAATATTTTCTGAAGGCATCCGTAGTGATTTTGAGTCTAAAGGATACATTTTTTCTAAGAAGCAAGCAAAATCAACTAAGTGTTTATTTTGAGTAAACATTTAAGATGAAATAACCTGTTTACTTTTAAAATTTTTGTTCAAAAGGATCTGATTGCGTTCCTATTTCTTGTTCTAAACCACCAGGTATAGCAGGCATCTGTTGATTTAAAGAGTTATCTGGAAATGAAGGCATGTGAGGCTGTAACTCATCAGAACTTGGTAAGGGAGTATCGTGTTTATCAAAATCCATATCTAATTTATCATCATGTTTGAAATCATCTTCTTCTTTCATTTCAGGTAGTATTTTTTTAAGAATAACAACAAAAATAAGTAAGATAATGAATAATAAAAACATGCCAAGAATAGTTTCTAAATTAAGAGGAATTAAGTCATGAGCAAAATACAAAACCATGACTGAAAAATAAAATAAAGGTGTTGGCGAAGCAAACATGAAGGTAACATTTGATTTAAATGTATGCTTAAATGAAATAAATATGATAAACATTGCATAAGATGCAATAAAAAAAATAAGCGCGAATTTTAACCAGGTAAATGCTTCTTTCTCAGAAAAAATATGTTGCATAGCCGAAATAACTATCCAAAATAAACTAATACCATTTGAAAGCGCAGTATTCCATCCTAAACGCTCTTTTTTATGCATAGCAAAATAAAATTCAACAAGAATCCAAATGCAAAAAATAGGAGCTAATTGCCAAAGTAATGATGGTTTACCTAAAGGCGCCTTAACAATTTCGCCTAATGCAGGAAGAACCCCTGAAATTAACTCCATAAAAGTCATTATCTCGCCTCTTTAAGGCTCATACAGAACAAATAGTATTTAAATGCAACGACAATAACAACAACCTATGGTACGAAGCCGAAGAGATTTAGCAGTTTTTTTATCTAAACTCAAAACATTTTCACAACCAAACCAACAATTAGAACAATATAGTACTGACAGCGATATTGCAGCAACACTGCTTTGGCAAGCGTATCTTGCAGGCAATATTAACGAGAAATATGTCATTGATCTTGGATGTGGAACAGGTATTTTAGGAATTGGCGCTCTGCTTCTAGGAGCTACCCATGTTGAATTTATTGATATTGATGCAATGGTGTATTCAACTCTTAAAGAAAATTTGGCAATTATGCAAGATCATTGGGAAATTGAACTTACGGGAAAATGGACATTTACGAACAACAACATTTCAACTTGTGGAAAAACTATGCGAGAGGATGCTGTTGTTATTATGAATCCACCCTTTGGCACACAAATAAAACACGCCGACAAACTCTTTTTAACAGGTGCAACAACAATGGCACCTCTTATTTATACAATGCATAAAACGAGTACAAGAAATTTTCTACAAGCATTTTCTGCAGATAATAAGTATATTATCACGTGGCAAACTGATGTGAAATATCCTTTAAAAAATACACTAGGACATCATAAAAAACGTTTAGAAAGAATAGAGGTAACCTTATTTGCTTTACAACGCGTTTAGGTAATTTTTTACTGATTAGAATTAACCCCTGGCGATACTTGTGCTTAATCTGATAATGCTAAGTAATAACTCACTGTTGCGATAATTTTTGTTTGAAAACAAATACTTTTTCAACACGATTATGTTCAACTTCTTTTATAATAAATTTAAACCCGTGCAATTTGAATTGTTCGCCTTCTTTTGGAATATGTTTCAGATGCTGCATGATAAAACCTGAAATGGTGGCGTTGTCATCGCCAAGATTTATTTCTAAAAGTTTTTTTACCTCATCAATTTCGGCTTTACCACGAATAACATAGTCAGTATCATTAAGCTTTTTAATATCTGATGTGATATCTTGAGCAGAATCAGTTTCATCATAAATTTCGCCAACAATTTCTTCAAGCAAATCTTCAATAGTAATAAGGCCAGTCATCGTACCGTGTTCATTAACAACAATTGCCATGTGGACTTTTTTTCGCTTGAACTCTTTAAGAAGCTGATCAGCAATAATTGTTTCAGGAACTACAAATGCTGGACGAGATAATTCTTTAAGTTGTTTAGTACCATGAGTTTTTAACAAATCTTTAGCATATAAAATACCAGTCACATTATCTAAATCCCCTTCAAAAACAGGGACTCGAGAATAGCCATTTTCTTTAATTTCATAAATAACTTCATCTACTTGTTTTGAATTTTCAAACGCAACAACATCAGGTCGCGCAGTCATGATTTCAACAATTTGCGTGTCATCAAGACGAAAAATATTTTCAATCATTTGTTGTTCTTGTAGTTTAATAGAACCTTGCTCGCCAGAAATATACACCATATCTCGTACTTCTTCTTCTGTTACGCGCGGCGCAATAGTTTTACCTTTAGGAACAAATAATGAAGTAAGCCCGTCAAAAATCCAAACAAGAGGAAATAAAACTTTTTCAAGAAAACAAAATATTGGCGCCATGAACAAAGCAATTTTTTCAGCATGCGTTGTTGCAAAAGCTTTCGGCACAATTTCGCCTGCAACAAGAATAATTAAGGTCATTACTCCTGTTGCAATACCCACACCTATAGTGCCAAACAAAGTAATTGCAAGAGCTGTTGCAACAGCAGCAGCACCAATATTAACCACATTATTGCCAATAAGAATAGTAATTAGTAAACGATGCGACCGCCCTTTAAGTTTTTGCAACGTTAAAGCTCCTTTCTTACCTCGTTCCACCAAATGTCTAATTCGAAGTTCAGAAAGTGAGAACATTGCTATCTCGCTACTAGAAAACACTCCTGAAAGAAGTACCGCTGTAATTAAAAAAATAATTTGTGTTGTTAATTCGGCCATCTCTGCCAATTCACCTTTGTAAGACTGAAAAGACAATACTTTATTTATAAATGTTTTCTTCATGGGGGCTTGTTCAAAGTGATTGCTCTCCAGAGCCAGTAAAGCAAAGATTTACTGCTTTGACTTAGCTTCTCAAGATTGTAGGTGATGATTTGCCATGCGAATTCTCTTTTTTTCATGTAGTGTAGTTTGCTTCGCAAACT
>JAIPJP010000016.1 GCA_021734105.1 Candidatus Woesearchaeota archaeon | reverse complement strand
AATAGTTTTGAACACATTTACAAGTTTGTCTGCTAATGCTTCAACTCCTCCACCTGTAGAGAAATCTTCTATTGCTTGCTGAATATTTCTCACTACATTTGTAAGATCTAATCTTTCTGCAATTGCCCCACCAATTCTGATAAACGTAGTTGTTACTGTATCTTGTAATTCTTCTAAAGCAGATCCTAAATTATTTAGGAGCGTTTTGTTTAATGTTTGAGCATCTTGATTTGTTGCATTAATATTAGCTAAAAAACTTTCAAAATCTTGATCAGTAAGTTGAATTATTTTTCTAAAGTCTTTTACAGCATCTAATGGTAAAAAATCAGATAATACTGCTTCAACAGATTCACTATCTAGTCCAAGATTTGTTACTTCATCTCTAAGATTTCTAAATATATCTCTAGCTCTTTCGTCTAGTTTTGCATCAGTTAATGCTTTGTCTAATCCTTCTGGAACTTTTGTTGCATCTGCTACAAGTTTCTCAAATGTGATCCCGAATGCAGATGCGAAACTATCTTGTGCATCAATTGCTTTTCTTAAACTCGCTTCGTCGAGGAGTTCTGTTCTTATTTCAGTTGCGGCTATTGTATTGAATAATCTGTCAAATTCTTCTATTTCTTTTGTAAGTGTTAAAAATGATCTTGCACCTCTAACTTTGAAGATTTGAACCAATGCCATTGCCCTTTGGATTCTTGATGCATCCACTTCATTGAAAGCATCATTAAGTTGTTTAGCTGTATCTCTTAACCCTATAAAGTCTTGAGATCCTTCCTGGACTTGTTTTCTTAATCCTTCAAAAGTTGATTCTTGTGCATCAAGAGCATCTCTTAATTCTTTATTTTTCAGTCTAGCATCATCGAAACTATTTTGTAACGCAGTAAGACCTGATGATAATCCTTCAAATCCACCTGCATCTTTAGCAAGACCACTTAATTCTCTTTTTGCTTCTGCAAGTTGAGATCCCAAATTAGCAACTTCAATATCACTCTCTCTTACTCGATCTCTTAGTAAATTAAATTCGTCTTTTGTTGCTCTAATAGTTGCACTCGCCGCTTGACCTGCCTCATCAAGTGAAAAGAATTGTACTCCAAGATCTTCCATTACTTCTGCAGATTTGGTTGTTGGATTAAGCAATTGTAACATCGCCTGATTTAATGAAGTTCCTGCAATACTTCCTTTTAAACCAACATTTGCTAGAGTTCCAAGAGCTGCACTAACCTCTTCTAAACTAATTCCTAAACTAGAAGCTAATGGGGCAACGAATTTTAGTGCTTGACCAAGATCTTCGAGTGTTTGAGCTGAATTGGTAAATGAAGTTGTTAAGATAGTTGCTACTCCATTCATGTCATCTGCTTCTCTGCCAAATGCGTTTAGAGCGGCAACAGAAATATTAACTGCTTCAGCAAGATTTATGTTACCTGCAGTTGCTAAACCCAATGTTGATTCAGATGCTTTTAGAATTTGATTTACAGAAAAACCAGCTTTAGCAAATTCTTCAAATGCTTCTGCTACTTCTTGTGCAGAAAAAGCTGTGCTAGAACCAAGTCTGAACGCTGTGTCCATTAAACTCTTAAAATCTTCTTCTGTTCCACCTGCCAGAACTTGAACTCTTTTAATTTGCCGATCAAACTCTCCAAAACTCTTGATGGCTTTAACCCCAAGTGCTACAACGGCACCTGTGATTGCAGTAAAGCCGAGAACTAGTGCCTTATTGACTTTGTTAAAAGACTTCCCAACAGATGATATTTTAGAGCCAAGACTGCCTAAACTTGAATTAATCCTGGAGACAGTAGGTGAGACCTTATCTTCTCCTGTAAATTTGATTCGTACTGATTCAGCCATGTCCTTTCACTCATAGTTTATCACCTGTCCTCGCAGGAAGCATTCTAACGCTTCTTCCTTGCCTGTCTATTCTTTTCCTTCACGTCTTCATTATATGCTGAAATCATGAAATTAAATTGGTCAATCGTTAAATTATTGATCTCTTCCCAACTCATTCCATAGTGCCTCAGAAGTACATAAACTAATTTGCCTTCTGAGGATCTTGAAAACGTTCAGCTTCACTCTTAGATGCCTTATCTAGTCCTGAGTGTTCAGAGATTTTATCTCCTAATTCTCTAATGACTCCTAAAGGCAATCTATCCACTTGATCGTCAGGAAGATCAGTTGATGCTTTGATCATTTCTCGTGTGAGTTCCATGTCATCATTTTTTGTTTTCTTTCTGATTTGGTTCATTACACCAAAATCAATTTTGCTGATATCAAACTCAACCACTCCATCTTCAAAGTTTACTTCAACTTTCTTTTTCTCTTTAGATTTCGCTAAGAGATCTTGCATAGTATATTTTCTTGTCATTAAGCTCCACCTCCAATAGTCTTAACTTTCGGTTCTTTAGGGGAGTGTTCCTCGACACTCTTTTGTCTATTCATTATCATAGACAAATTGTGTTCTAAAGCTTTGATTCTTGTGTCAAAGTTTGACATCAATTCAAAAACTTTAGATCGGGAAAGTAAAAGTTGAATACCTGCAGGAAACTTGTTCCCAGCATTAACCTTACACCACTCTTTGAAATCATCTACCACATCCTTATGGATATGATATATGGTGATGTTTCGGAAGTCTTGCTGTTCCAGTTTTTCCTTTGGGTCGACTTCTTTACTTTCCTTTTCCTTAGTTTTGTTTTCCTCTGTCATGAGTATCATCTCGTCATGCCTTTGCCTTACTCAATTAGTCAAGCTTATGGTGTAGCTTTCTTTATTGTGGTAATGGTCACATCGTTTGGTTTTACATTGAAGCTAAAACTTTCTTCAAGTACACCTTCTGCTTCGTTGCTAAATTCGTGGTCTGTAGCAACACAATCAACGCACTCAATTTTTACATCGTTGCCATTAGCATCTGTGTATTGAAATGTTGCATTGAATTTGGTTCTTGTAGATCCAAGTGTAACAACATTTGTTTCATCCCCTACTGATGGTGTGTCTGCAGTAGTGTCTACTGTTCCAAACAACTTCGCAATAAATGCATGATCATCTGTGATAAGACTTAACTTACCCTCAACAAGATCCAATGGTTTTTCATCAAATATGGTAAAATTACCAATGGTCTTGATCTGTTCAATATCTGCCTTAACAGACAGACTCCATTCAGTCACATTTTTAGACTGAACACTATCTATTGATATGTTTCCTTGAGTTCCAAAAAATAATGTCATTCTTAATCATCCTCCATGTTGGTTTTTTTGTTTTGCATTTTCTTTTTCTGAAACTCAATCAATTATGATTCGTGTGAACCTTATCGTAATTTGCTTTCTCATAATGCCCTCGGCAACTTCACTATTAATTGTCTTCATACTGACTCTTTCGTAATTGTTCAATCCATCAGATGCCAGTTGATTTTGATTAATTCGTAATGTGTCGGCTATTTCTCTTGCGATAGCATCTCTTAGCTTAGTTCCTTCAAACTGTTCTGTATCCTTTTCATAGATCACTCCAGCTTTAACCCATACATTGATATCTATGTCAATGGTTTGTTTTTCACTTTTAGTTCCAACAGTTACTTTTGATGCTGGCTCGTCTGCATCAGTTACAGAAACTCTTGGATAAGATGGATTACCTAAGTTTACATTTGGAAAGTCTGGATAAATCCATTCACTAGAACGAGAAGTATTGTAATCATACAGATTGCTTCTTAGCAAATCTTGAACTATTATAATTGGTTCTTTGTCCATTGTTTGACTCCTCGCTCTTGAAGATACCCAAACTTTACTGTTTGAATCGCTTTTTTGCTTTCTCAACCACTTCTTCTCCCACGCTTGGGAAATTGTGATTTACAGCATTTCTCATGAAATGTTTTGCAGGTATTGTTCGAGTTCCTTCTTCTTGGAACAATCCGTAAAACACTCCATCGGCAATATATCCTGTGACTTCATCTTCAAAGCCTACATGCAAAGATGCGGCTAAGATCCCTGACTTTTTAGGGCAGTCATCGAATGCATCAGAATGAATCTTAGGAAGCACTTTCCTTATCGATTCGTGAACATCTTCCTTAAAGCCCTTATCGGCAAAGGAGTCCACTTTCTTTCTGATTCTTGCCAGGTCAGGACTCTCTATTTTGATCTTGACCATAGAACTAAATCATGTTTTTTTCTTTATATTATTTCAGCCTAAGATGTAGCACCTTGTACACCACTGTATCACCAACTGTGTGATTAGTATTTTTGAGGATCTTATGTTCAATTCCACCTTTTAGTATTGTATCTGTTTTTGAGTCGATGATCAAAGTTCCATTTTCATAACTTGATTTTGTGAAACACTTAATGTCTCCTATGTTAAAGCCTCCTTCAGGTCTAAAGTTTTCCTCTTCTCCAGTTATTTCTTGCCAGATTACTTTGATAATTGTATCTTGATTTGAGTCCGAGATTAAACTTCCATAATCAGGATCAACTGTAGTGGTTTTTCTTCTTAGAGTTACATCTACTCCAAGATCTAAGTCCACTATTTTGTCAAAGTCTTCTGTATTAATTTCCATTTTTATCCTTGAGGTGAGTTGTCTCCATAGTTAGTATTTGGAGATGGATCTCCATGTGTAACAGATGCACCTATGAACGATTTCTTATCATCTACTTTGAGATACTCTTTTAATGTTAGGAGACTTTCTTTTGCACTGATCTCATAAACTTTTATTTCTTTGATAGAAGATGCTTCTAAGTTTTTCTTGTCTACTGAGAACTCCCCAACTCTATATGAAAGTCCTGAAGTTGTGGCTAGACCAGCTCCACTTATCCTAAGTAATAATTTAATGACTGCAAGATCTGTAACAATTTGTTGGACTGTTGGATGCAATGGATCTGTCTCTTCAAAACCAATTCCTATTTTTTTGGTAGATAAATCAATGAAGTTACTTGCTTCTTGAATCCATTGAATAATCTCTGCATCAGTCACGTCTGTATCAACGTGCTTGTTACCTATCCTGGATTTTACTATATCTATTGTTGTGTATTCTTTTTGAACCATTTTACTTCTTCTCTTTTTGGATTGCCTTTTCAATTCCAAGTAAAGCTGAAACTACAAGTCCAATGTATAGAGTATATTCTTGTGGGAAGATCTCTGGATTGTTTTGTAGAAATTCTGCACTGAATTGAATAAGTGTCAAAAGTATAGATGCACCTAACCCTTTAAGAAATCTCTTTGCACCTAGCTTGAATCTTAATTTCCAATCGTACTCTCCATTCACATATACGTTTGTCATAATTATCCCTCCTATGTTTGTTTTTTGAATACAGCAATTATTTTACCGTTCCACAATTGGTTCATGAATATCAGCTCCCATCCACTGTTACCTAAATTGTTCAAAGCTAATTCTGAAACATCTTTAATTCTTCTTTGTACAACTTTGTATTTCCAATTAGCCATCTTGATTACCCACCTGCTGGTTCAACTTCTATACTGTTTATTGATGTTCTTTTTTCAACAGCCATATGTGACTCATCCTCGTTGAGTTCGATAAAGATTTCTTTTCTTTCGGCAACACCCAAATCTTGTTCAAGCCACTTGATGACGAGTCCCCTATCATCATGGCTCTTTAAGATCAGAGAGTTAGTTACATAATTAGGTCGGTTTTCAATTTCATCTATTTTTTCTTGAACTGTTACCATGATTAATCACCTTTCAACCTGTATCTTATGATGCCTCCTTTGATTTTTCTATTACCTGAAAGTTTCTTCACTTCGACTTTGATTGAACTCTCAAAGAATAAAGGAGTTGGATATGAATCACAAAAAGAATTACTTGCTGTATTCATGAAAGTGTCTTGTTCATCTTTTGTGAGTTTGACTTGGTTCTTGAGGTCTTCAAGATTAAATTCATAATATGTTTCTCCATCAATTGTTACCTTGACCACGACATCAGATAAGTTATTGAATGAAAGTTTCATCATGTCTATGAAACCCTCATGGATAATTTCAAAGATAGTCAAGTAATCTGTGGTTAAGTCTACTTGGGTCGCGGGGTTGTATAATTCTATTTTTCCTTTGTATGTTTCAACTGTTGCCATTTAGTAATACCCCTGCCATCTGGCAAACACCAATCTTGCTCCAGCATCCATTCTTCTTCTATGGAGAACTATTCTTTTTGTTCCATCACCTGTAACTTCTTCATTAAGATCAAAATTCACATTGCTAATATTTGAGAAAGCTATAGAGATAAGACTCCAATTTACATGACCATCGCTTCCTGTTGCGTCTTCTCCATTATTGTCTAACCATAATGCAACATATGATTCTTTTGCTCTATCTTCAGATGATCCAAGTAGCTTCTGAATTCTAATAATCTCCCCATTTGGGATTATATAATAATCATAATCGGCACTATTTCCACCAACATCATTAAACTTGGTTTGTTTAACTTCAGTTGTACCTATAGGTGGACTTGGTGGAGGTAATGCAACAAGCATTCTTCCAGAAGCATCAACAAAAACTTTCTTGCTTGAGTCAGTTGCATCTTCTATTTTTACTGATCCAAGCAGTCCGTTCCCACTGGTAGCGCTTACTAATAATCTTCCATTTGCATCCACTTTAGCTTTTTTATCATTGTCAATTGGATCTACAATAATGGTATCATTTGCTCCCTGCTGTTCAGTTTCAACGAGAAGTCTTCCAGAGGAATTGACTTTTGCTTTCTTATTTGGATCAATTGGATCAGTAATTATTGCATCGGGAGATATAACAAGATTCGTGTCAACAAGCAATCTTCCGTCTGAATTAACTCTTGCTTTATAGATAGCCCCACTTCCATCTTTTAACATGATCTCTTGAAGAGGATTAAGTTCATTTACGTTGATACTTCCATCTGTTTTGATAGTTAATGCTTCAGCTACTGTTTGAATAGCTTTGGTAGCTTCTTTCAATTGTTCAAGTAATTCAATTTCAACTCCCATTATTGAATCACCACCACAGCATTTCCATCTGTTACAACAGGGACAACTCTTTCTCTAAGTAGGAATCCTTTCTGATCTTTCCAATAATCAACGTGATCTTTAATTTCAACAGGCACTCTTTCAATAAACAGTCCTGCGTGATCTTTATCTAGAATGATGATAGTCCCTTTTGGAACAGATGAATTGATTATGACATCCATAGCATATGATTGAAGTTTTTCTTTTAGTTCTTCTCTTTGTCTTAATGATTCTGCTATGTCTGGGTTAATTACTAGCTTATTTGGCGTATATTTATGATCTTCTAAGAACTTCATACCTTCATGAATATTCTTTATTAGAGGGGTTTCTTTTACGCTTGGGTGGCTCTCTGCACTTATGGTCTTTCCAGATCCTGCAATAAGAGTTTCTATCACAATTTGATTTTCTATATCTGCAAAATGAAAACATTCTTTGAATGATTTTTGCATGATATATCCAAGATCATTATCTTCGAAACTTTCAGAAGAGAAAAGAAGAGGTAATTTTAATGTAAGTGGAAAAGCAATTACTGTATCAACTTCAAATAAAGAAATAGGGGCAGAGCCAAGAATAGGAACTATCGCTCCATTGACTCCTTTAATTTTACTTATCTTAGTTGCAGATCCAGTTGATAATGGTTGCAGTTTAAGGAGAGCAGGACCTAAACGAAACTTATTTGTTTCTACTATTATCTGAGATTTTACACTAATTAAATCCATAGGTCACCCTCCATAGAGAAGATAAAAAAATGTGATCGGTTAGGATCACAAAATCATCTTCGCTATTGCATTGTCATCAAGGACTGCTGGTGCTACTCTTTCAGTTAGTGTAACTCCACCTGCAAGATCTCTTAATGGATCTTCAAAGTTCTTCAACTTCAGAGGTCGTCTTTCAACTAACACAACTGCTCTGCTATCCAAAGCAATAACAGAACCTGCTTCCACAGCTGTAGTTTCAAGAACCCTTAATCCAGAGACATTACCGATGATTCCATCTTCGTCAAGTCTATCAAAAGCCTTATAGCCCTTGCTAATAAGATCTTTCTCAAGCTTAGCGATATCATCAGGATGACCTACTAAGAACTTGGCTTTGTAGTTATTCTTGTTGACAGCATTTCTTAGAGTAATAACGTCTTCCTGGACAAACTCTCCTGCAGTCTTTGGAGATACAGTGTTTGTAGTATTACTTATTACTCTGAAGATTTCATCATCTTCTTTAGCAACAACATCTTCTGTTGCCATATCTGCTTTTAGTTTAATCACGTCAAAAGCTGAATCTTCGATAGCTTCTGATGGAACAGCAAATGCTTTTCCAATCTTATATGGTGTGATAACCACATCACCAAATGTACTTACATCTAGTGGGATTTCTCCAAGTTCAGGAATAACATACGCTTTTCCTTTACCCATCTTAGGGATTTTTATTGAAGAGCCCTCGCTCAAATTTATTAATCGCAAGATTTGACGACCAACCCTTTCTCTTGTAGCAACCTTGAACACATTAGCGTCAATGATTTCTTTAATGATAGGTGCCGCATCTTGTGTTGAAAACAGTTCTTTCATTGATTTCATTGTGATCTTTCCTCCTCTATTTGATTATTTTAACAGGAATCTTTTTCACAACGGAAGTTCCACCTGCACTATTGTCGATTTTCTCATACGCTTTTGCTACGGATACTCCTGTATTCAAAGCAATTAACGTATTTGCATCTTTCAATTCCAATGCATCGCCAACATTCACTGTCTCTGCAGCTCCAACTTCTACATCAAGGTAGAAAGTACCAATACATGCTAATGAAATTGGATTATTCGCTAACGAGTCTCTGATACACACTCCTAAAGTGTCTGCACCTGCCACAGCTGGTTGTAAGTCAAGACCTACAAACTGTCCTTTGGTAAGATCTGCTGATGCCATTAGCATACTTGGACTCTTACCTTCATCAATTTGAATATCGTATGTCATTTTTATTCAGCCTCCATCCCAAGTGCTTTCGCAATCTCCTGCTTAGCATCCTTATGTTGATTTGAATTATTGACAAGAGTCTTTCTGTCACCAACACCTTTGTGCAGTTCCATCATTTTCTCTGTCTGTTTTGCATACAGATCAAAGCCACCTTTCTCGTCAAGTTCTCTTAGTTCTTTTAGTCTGTCTTCTTTTGACATTTCTAAAATTCCAAGTTTCTCTTCTGACTCAATCTGTTTCTTTAGAACTTCATCACGAGCTTCTTGCTTGATCTGTTTTAGTTCTTCAACTACTGCAGTGTGTTGTTTAGACAACTCCTCGTGTTTTGCAGTAAGTTCCGAAATTAACTTGTCTTTTTTATCAGACTCTGATTTTAATTTATCAATCTCGGAGTTTTTGGCATTAAGTTCATCTGAAGCTTTCTTCAGTAGGACTTTTGCCTGTTTCAATTCTTTTGGTTCATCATCCATTGTAAAATCTCCTCCATAGGTTTTTCTATTTGCTTTGACTTTCGCATACCATATGCAGGACAGTCATCCAGAACTCAATTTTTTACAGGCTTAATCTTAGCATCTTTACATGCTGGGTCATCAACTAAACTTAATTCCTTAAACTCAAGATTACGAGCCACAGGTTTACCATCAACCTCATCTTTATCTATGAGTACGCCGACACTAACAGAATCAATAAGTTTGTCGAGTAACTTTTGTGCAATCTCTTCATCGGTTACGATTGCTTCAAACTCGATCCACTTTTTCTCAGGAACATAAACTGATTTGATTACTTTTCCAACTATATCTCTTGAACTTGATGAGTGATCTATTCTTAATGGTCTTCCTACAAGACTTTTACATCCTTTCTCAAGTTCTTTAGCTGGATAAAATATTCCGTTCCATTCTCCCTCACTGATTGCTACACCTAATATTCTTAGTTTAGTTCCTTCTTTTAGAACATGGAGAATTTTAACGTCATCAATAGTTACATACTGAAGATTTTTGAGATCTTGTCTTTTATTATCTTCAATGACTTTTTTACCTTTAAGCCAATCTTTAGCTTTGTCCATAGTCCAATTGTATGGATCTTTCTTGTTGAATCTGAAACTTTGTAAAGCTAAATTTGCTCTTGTACTATCCTTTAGAAATCCGACTATAATTGAGATACCATTTCCAAGATTACGTCTCTTTAATGAATCTCCAATAAAAGATGATGGTTCTTCTAACATGAATGAAATCTCATTCTGTGTTTCATCAAAGACTTCTAGATCTTGTTTTGGTTTTTCTTCATCAAGATCTTGCATGATCTCAATGAATTGATTAATCTCTTCTGACGTAGAATAATTATTGGCGATGAAACTATCAATAATATTTTTAGAATCGTATGAATCTTCTATTGTCTTATCTAGTTCTTCAATAAAACTATTTATCTCTTTGATAAGCTCATCTGTCATAGATAAAGAAATCTATTTTTTTCTTTATATTATTTTATTAGAGTGTACAGAAACCTTATTTTTCCAGCTTAGCAAGCATACTTATTCCTTTTTTATTGATTACAAATAATTTACCATGATGATCCTCTGGGTTAAAACAATCAATTAGCTTAAACTTCCATAACTCATTTAAAGTAAAAGAAGATTGTGTAATATCTACTTTCTGCTCCTTTTTAACATCAGTTGCAGTTAGTGGCTTTTCAGATTTAGCAAGGAACTTTAGAACTTCGATCCTTCGATTGCCTCTTTTAAGCCAAGAGTAGGTTTTCCAGTCAAATGATAAATTTATTGTCATAACTAGAGAATAACTAAATCACAACTAAAAACAAACTCGAGAAATATCGTTATCCCTAAATGATAGCAAAGTATTTAAAAAAGGTAAGCGCTTCACTCAATATGGCTCGTAAGAAAGAGATTCAAAACGAGATACTAGAGAAATCATTCAAAGAAGTGGAACAATATCTCAAATCAATGGATCGAAGAACTAAAGAGAGTAAACTAGAATTTTCATTGGCAAAACAAGAGTTTCTAGCCGAATTAGAAGACCTTGCATCTGCATGGTTTACTCAAAGAGTGAAAGAATTCCATGCTAAAAAAACAAGAAAAATATCCTAAAATGACAAAAATTATATCTTTTAAGGTATTATCCACTCTCAGGGGTGAGTTTTAATTAATAGGGGGTATCCAAAATGAAAGAAGTATGCATACTGTTAAAGAAAGATAACAGCGGACTAATGGTTTTCAAAGACCAAAAACTTGCAGAAGAATATCTACAAGAATGGGGATTTAACAAATTTGACCACGATGTTTGGGCTAAGACTGAAGAAGACATTAAACTTGGAAATTACTATAAAGTAATGATGCAAGAAATAATCTCTAACAGTGGCGAGAAAAAGAAGTGAAATTAATGCTTCTTCTTTTTCAGAGATTGTTTAAATTCGCCCCAGGATAGAAACTTTTTCTTATCTTTATCAGGCAATGTACAAATATTTACGTGATTATGAAAAAAATCTAGAAAATCATGTTTAGAGAATTCCATGTTTAATCCTTTAGCAACTAATTGCTGAAATTTAACACGACATTCATTTCTTTGATTTTTATTGTAATAACATTTTCTAAAACAATTTGTTCGTTGATACCATTCAACATAATATGAGATACTTTTCTTCTTATGTTTTCCTTTTACATTTGCTAGGACTACTTGTATTTCGTTATAAGATATTGAATCATCTTTTATTCTGTTTTTAATTTCTTTCAACTTATTTTCTGGAGATGTAATTGCATTGAGAATTTTTCTTACTTTGTAAGTTTCCATAACTCTTTTTAACGGTAGTTGATGGTGCTGAACTGAATTGGCAATATGATTCCATACAGTTCCTTCTTTAATATTTCTTTCTTTTGCTATTTGTTTGACATTTAGTCCTTTGTTGATGAGTTGTAATGTTTTTTGTTGACTAAATTCAATTTTACTAAGGTCTACTTTTTTGTGGAAGTTTTCATGTTTTTTTACGGAGGTTACTTTAACTTCTGGCTGAGCAGGAAATGCATGATTCAATTTGCTTGTCATTCGTTTACGATATTTGTAGGTGTTGGCATGAGATGCATATGCAATCCACCCTTCATATTTTTCAATAACTTTTTCTCTCTCAATTTTCTCCAAGCGATAATCTTTTTTCATCTGCTCCATTTTATTTTCAAATTTACGCATGTTTTTCTTGACTAAAATTTTATGATGATAAAAAATTCGGAATCCTAAGAATCCAATTCCTTTCTCTAATTTGATTATTTGTGATTTTCCAGGATGAAGTTTAAGATCAAGCTTGTCTCCAAGAAATGAAATTATTTTCTTTTTATACTCCTCAAGAACTGTCTTTGATTGGTGTAAAATTACAAAGTCATCAACATACCTAATATAATATTTTGCTCTTAGTTTATGTTTTACATATTGATCAAGTTCGTTTAGATAAACATTAGCAAAGAATTGTGAAGTTAGATTACCTAATGGCATTCCTTTGTTACTCTCTTTTCCTTGATGATTGCCAAGAATTGTTCTGATTAGCCACATTAGTCTGCCATCATGAATTCTTTTGCTAAGTAACTTTATGAGAATATCATGGTTTACAGTATCAAAATAACTTTTTATATCTGCTTTGAGAACATAACATCTAATCGTATTATTCTTAGAGACTTTTCTCTTAAATACATCGAATCTTTTTATTGCATTTAATGTTCCTTTTCCTAATCTATTTGCGAATGAATCCTGAATAAATCGTTTATCAAAAACAGACTCTATTAAATTACATATTGCATGATGTATTACTCTATCTCTAAATGCAGACTTACTTATTTTTCTTGTTTTTGGATCTCTAAGGATAAATGTCTTAAGAGGTTTTGGTTGATATTCATGTGTAAGTAATTCCGATCTTAATTTCATCAAATTATCTTTAAGGTTTTCTTCAAAATCAATTACATATTTCTTTAATGTTTTTCCTCTTCTTGCTCTATTAAATGCAGTTTCCAAATTTTCATATGAACATAGTTCATCATAAATTTCCACTAGAATATTTTTTTGATCACACATTGTAATATACAGTATCTTACATTTATTTATTAACGTTGTTCAAAGAAGAGGTAATATACAGTATAATACGGTGTTTATTAGTTATATACTGTATTATACAACATATGACAGATTCAAAAAAAGAAATTATTGAACGATCTGTAAAACAGTTGAATACTTATGGGAATGGAATAGGGGTTTTGGTCACTCGTGAAGCTAAAGCTATTGGTTTAAAGAGCGGTAGTAAAGTACAAGTTAGTGCGGTGCGTGTAAATAATAAAGAATATATCGTTATTGAAAAATTCCCAATAATGGAATAAATGGCTTAAAATTTTGTTAAAGTACAACTCTCGAGTGATAACAGAAACGAAACCTTTATATACTACCGTGTGTTTTCATATTTAAATTAAGTTAATTTAGGAGGTAATTTCCAATGTCAAAAATTATACAAGCAAAATCACCCGTACTCGCTGTAGTTACAGATTCTATTAGATACCTTAAGGCTCGAAAAGAAGTTGAGAAACTCTCTCAAGAACATGATTTAAATGTTGCAGATATGCCTATGGCAATCCAAGCAATGGCTAATAATCCTGAAATAAGAAAAGCAGTAAGACCGAAGTATCTTGATGCTATTACTGGTGAATATCATGGTCAAAGAGATGGAGAAAAATCATACGAAACTTGGCATTCTGTTGGCTCATTATCAACTGTTAAGGGTCTTGAAGAAGCTTTCAAGAACCGAAGAGGAGACTATGGGTTTATGACTATTGACAATAATGAATGGATTACTGTTGGTGATGGAAAATATTTAGGACAGGATGTTGCGAGAGTTCATCTTGATGATGCTAAGAAAGGTGATGTCCCTACAGCTGGTACTCCTTATACTATTTTTGTACGTTTGGACAAAGATAATCCTACAATTGGCGAAAGTGGTCAGTTAAGTTATGACTCATTTATGGCAGATGATCGTGTATTGATGCTTACAGGTTCTCCTGAGAATAGAGAATCAGTTGCCAAGATGCTCTTTGGAGCAGAGAAAGATGGTGGTGAAGGATGGAGTTCTGTTGGTAGTTATCATCGAATGAATGATGCTGATTTTGATACTACTGCTAGGGGGCGTCTTGTGTTCCTGAGCTACGATGGTAGCGGGTTCGGCGGCAACAGTGACTTCAGTGATAATGGGCGTTTCCTCGGGGTAGGCGACGGAGTCGCACAGGTTGGTGCCGGAGGCACATCGCACGAAAAAACAACCTCTCAGAAGATAGTTCAACCTACGCTTGAGCAAACATTAGCAGTTATCAACAATCCTGATCTTAATAGAGAAGGAATGATAAAAGCTGTATCTACGTTTTACAAGCAATAATTTTTCTTTTTATCGATATTTTTTTATATATCTTCATTCTTTATATTAATTGTCCCAGTTACTTTATCATCTTTTCGATAGAGATATGGAGTAGCTTGGAACTACACGCTGTTTCACTATGGCAGTTTAACTGTTATAAAATACAACCACGACAGCTAATGTCTGAAGTGGTGGTGGCTTTCAAGAAGGTGAAATGGCTACTCTAGGGGGCGTCTTGTGTTCCTGAACAACAATAATAACGGGTTCAACGGCAACAATAACATCAATAATAATGGGCGTTTCCTCGGAATAGTCAAGCTAATTGACTGGGACACTTTATTTTTTTAAGAAAAACTATTGGCGAACCAACCACATCTGCATCTAGGATGAATTGGAAGAATTCCATCTGATAAATCAATCGGCACTACCTGATTATCAGGTGAAACTTCTAAACATTGTTCACAAGCTCCAGGTAATGTAACCATTCTAAGTGTTTTAACTTTTAGATCCTTGAAACTTTGAATATTCCCATTAATGAAAGATCTTTGTAATTCAGTTCTAGCAATTAATTCAGATCTAGTTCCCATCTTATTGAATCTTCCACTTGTTCCTCCAAATTTTTCAAATACAGTTTCAATATCTTCTTTCAATTGAGTTACTCCTTTTCTTGCTTGAATACCTTCTCGCAGAACTCTTTGTGTTTCCCTTAACAAATCATCACTAACCTTGCCTGCAAGTTTAGAAGAAGAAAGATCTAATGCTTTAAGTGCTGGTTCGTGAACTGTACTTTTAATCTTGATTCCTGCAACAACAGGATTATTTTTTTTGATAAATTTTTCTCCCAGATTTATTCCTTGTTTGAATTTCTTTTTAGAGTCCAGAAATATTGCAGCTGCTAATGCATCTCTTTCAGGAGCAAGTAGTTCAGAATCAATAATAATATCTTCGGCTTTGAGTTTGTCAAGATCATCTTTAATATCATATTTCCCATCAATCTCTTTTAGAAATTTCTTTCTTATCTTGTCAAAGATCTTATTAGCTCTGTGTATAAGGATGTGTTCATCTTTGATAAATCTAGATTTAATTGGTTGACCTAACACTTCTAAAACACCTGGTGCTTCCATGATACTCGCATCAGATCCCGCAAACTTCTGAGCATAAGGCATAAAGACCTCATTAAAATCTTCATCTTCCATAATCATTAGATCTTCATTTCCTAAAAACTCATCTGAATTAAAAAAATCTCCTGATGAAACATTAGAGACGTCTTGGCTATTTTCTTTTGGGGGTGAAGAAATAGGATCTAAGCCCATCTCTTGCCTGACTTCATCAGGAGTAACAACTCCATACTTCAGATATATTTCCCTTTCTTGTGCAAGTTCAAGATCAGTCTTTGCTTGTAAAGAATTAAATTGCATATGAACAGGACTCTCATCAACTTTCAGAAGTTTAGTAAACAAGAACTTCTCAAGAGTAGAACCCACAGTAATTTGTATTCCTCCAATGTATAAGAAGAAATTCTGTTGCTCAGTTTGAGAAGAAGCCCTATTAGTATTCTCTCCTGTGCCAAGTAAAATAGTTTTAGGAACTCCAGTACCTGCAACTATTTGATCAATAAAATATTTCAGATAACCTTCTCCTCCTTTTAGAGATGGCGCTTCAAGAACTTTAATCTCATAATAATAGGGTGTAACAAATTCAGATTTAGAATTAATCTTTTTATATTTCTCACTTTCTTCTTCAACCTGTTCTGATTCAGGTTGATGTTCTTTATCTCCTAATTTAACATGAAACTGAGGAAATCCATGTCTGTAAACTGATTCAGCAAGACCTAGTTCAATATTTCTTTTAGCTTCAATTAGTTTAGTGACTGGCTCAATAATTCCAGTACCTGTTAATGAATCAGCGATTGTATTGATTCTAAAATGAATTACTTGATCAGGATCTAAGTCAATTGTCTTAGTTCCAACTTTCTGAACATACCCTTGAATCTTTCCTTGATCATCAAGATCTATTTCTCCTGCACCTGTTTTCTTAAACTCGATAGTTTTTGGATCAATTAAAACAAGATCTACAACTTTATCTTTTTCAGTCTTTGAGAAAACAATCTCAAGATATGCATTACCATAAATGTGTAAATGTCTAACAACATCAGTAAGAAGTTTAGGTAAATTTACTTTTGAATCAAAGTCAGATATGATCTCCCTTTGATCAATCTGTTCTTTGATATTCTCATCAATAATAAATTCATACCCTTTAGAAATAGCAAAATTACTGATGATGTTGACAGCTTGAAAAAGCATTTGATCTGTTTTGTAAATAGTTTCTAATTTAGTATAATTAACTGTAGAATAATCTACTGTGAGAGCAGTTTGCCTACTTCCACTATGTACTTTCGAGAGTACCATTACTGACTTATCTTTTTTTGCTGGAGCTTCGGACATTTTTCTTCTTAGCAGTGGTCTGAGATTTTTTCTTTGATAATTTAATTAACTCATTTTTTTCTTTATAATATTTCATCACAAAAGACTTATGCAAAACATAAAGTCTAATGTACCTACTATTTACAATCCTAGTTCCAGTCATTGTACTGACCACTGTAAGATCTGTATCTACCGGAAACTTACTCAGAATATGTCCTAATGCTTTCGGACCTTTCACTCCATTTTTCTGAGAATATTTTGATATGTAATTATAAATCTCAGATGCACTTTTTCTTCTTGGATAAAAATACAATAATGCTTTTAGTATTCTCTTATCCCTTCTGTTCAAATCTTTTTCATTAAACATAGTATGTTACCTCCTCTTTTATCTGACAATACTTGTCACAAAACCTCTAGACTCTGATTTCTTAGCTCCTTCTCCAGCATAAACAAAAGCAATAGGAATATCGGGATGTACTCCTATCTCCACGATCTTACCATCTTCTAAAGCAAAACTAAGAAACTCTTGCTCTAACATCTGATACTTTTCTTTTGCTTCATCTGTTCCGTAAGGTATGATTACCTGATTATTTTCAAACCATGTAGTCATCCTAAGAATTGCATTTGTCTTTGAGATGGAAAGGTCTGTGTCTCTGCTTCCTGTTCTAAGCATTTTTATTGGCAGACCTAAATGTTGTATTTCTCTACTGATTGCCATGATACTATTTTCTTCTAGTGTCATAACATCATAATCATAAACTGCATGAAGTTCTCTAAGTTTGTCCACTTGTTGTTGTCCACTTAATCCCTTCTGCCTATAATAATCGCATAATAATAATCTCCCATCATTTAATCTGGCAAGTGTTAAGAATACTGAATAATTTGCACCTTTTCTATCTGAGAACGCAAAGTCTCCACCACAGTTTATAGTCATTACTTGGAAGCCTGATTTGACAAGATCTTTCCTATTTTTGATTAGACCAATATTTTCATCTCTGGATCTTCTTAACCAGTCTCTCTTAAAGATAGAAGTTTGATCATCAATTGGATTGAGCATATACTCACATTGAAATCTTAAAGATCCAATCGTAGCTTTTATTTTCATTAATTCATCAAATGATTTTCTTCTAGGAGAAAGTACAATCTTTTTTTCCATATCAATAATTGCAGGATATGCTTTAAAGTTGAACTCCTTATTTGATTTAAGATCATAAAGAATATCTGAGTATCTTAATGGAGTTCCAACGACACTAATAGACCCCCTCTTAGCTGTTGCACAATTAAATACTGCAGAGTAAAACTTATTGATGGTTTGTTTATCGCTTAAGGTACTGTCTTCTGTAATTATGTCATCACATACAATTCTATCTACATGAAGTCCTCTCCATTTTCCTGCTATACTTCTTGCATGAACAATGCAATCATTCTTTAAAACTATTTTTCTTGAGTTCCATGAACTAAGACTAACATTCTTATCTGCTCCTTCAGGTTTGAATTGTTGATTAAGATAAGGGCAGACATAAAAGAAATATTTAATCCTATCAAACAATTCATTAGTCTGATCACCACTTACAGAAGAAACAATCTGACTTTTCTTAATCTTATATACAGCAAAATAAATGGTAAGCCATACAGTAAATAGTTCTGATTTACTGTGTCCTCTTGGAGCTTCAATAGCATTATTACGATGCTCTAATTCTAACTCAAACCATTCTTTATAGTAATCTTCTTCTATAAATTCCTGTTCCATATGAGGTGCTAAATATTTCTTAACAAAATCAATGAAATTATCATAAGTAGGATCTGAAAAACTCTCAAAGAGTGCTATTTCAATCGGACTGCTTAGCTGACTCAATTGCATCCCTCCACTCTTTCATTATTTCTGGATGTTTCTTTAAGATCTGAATAGTTGTATCCTTGAAAATTGTAAACTCTTGATGAAAATTATTGATCTGAATATTGACTGTTTGATCTTCAGCTTTCTTGAATTTAGACTCTTTGACTTTTAGTAAGATCAAAAGAAAATCTTTGATAGAATACCAATCATTCTTAGTAAGTTCTTTCAAATATAATTTCTGAACATGCTTACTAATAACTGAATCAAAATCCTCATCCTTTTGCCATCTTAATGCAAAAACAAGATCTCGGTATCCTGGAATATCTAAGACCTTACATGAGGCTTTTGGATCTGCAGGATCATAATAACTGCATTGTTTCTTTATAGGACAAGTATGACAATGAGGCACTCTAGATGAGTGCTTTCCTGTCTTCATAGAATTAAACGAATTAGCCACAACCCTCTTGGGACTCATGGTTTTCCCCCCTTTTACAGAGTCCTCTTTAGTGAATGTGTGAACATTCCCCTTAAAGTTATCCAACTTGGAATCTTGAGGGCTCGTTTGAGGGCTCGTTTTATTCTTCTCCATCAAGTAACTCCCCATCATCATCTAATTTTGCATCTATTTCTGGCTCAGATTCAACTGATTTTTTAGGAGTTGATGAGATGAATTTCTCACATATCTCAACCAAAGCTTTACTAGGATCTTCTGCATTCTCAGATCTCTGAATCGCTTCCATCACAAGATTCTTCTCAGATTCTTTTAGAACAAAACTTAATACTACAGGAGCTTCTCTCTTCTCTTTTTCTTCCCTATCTTCTATCTGTCTTTTGATGTCATCAGGTAATCCAAGAAGTTCTAATCTATCTTTAATTATGGTTTGATCAAAGTTTAGAACTTTCTCCATATCTTCTAATTTGTATCTCTGATTGATTTTCTTAAACATCATAGCTTCTTTGTAGGGGTTATGAGTTCCATGAATATTTGCATTAAGAGTATCAACCATTGCTTCTGTTTCATCTACATTGTCAACAATACACTCTACTTCTGTAAAACCTAATTGCTTACACGCTTTGAAACGATGAACTCCATCTATGATAACATACTTATCATCAATTTTTCTTACTTCAAGCGGTTTTCTAAAACCCTTTCTTTTGATATTGAGAACTAATTTCTGAAATGAATTATCATCCATCTCATTAGGGTTATATTCATTCTCAATAATTTCACTTACTTGTATTAATTCTGTTTTCATTTTGTCACCACCAATATTTCAGTTGCAGTTTGCATAGATTCTTTTGTTGCAGTAATAGCCCACTTGTGTTGTATCTCATGGAGTTCTGCAGGTCTATGCTCTTGCACTATACTTAGCAATTTTTGTCCATCAATGTCAGGACCTCCAAAGCTAAAGATAACCTTTGGAATGTGCATTGATTTCTCAATCAACTTATGAAGAAATGCTTCTGCATCACCAGAATTGAATTTACTCTTAACTACTGGAATCTTTTCTTGAATCAAAATGCTATCTAGAATATTGTAAAATTCCTCATAACTTTGAGAACCAGCATAAGGTGGATCAAAATAAACTGTATCGCCCTGTACTTTATCTAAGAAATCAAAAACATCCATCTTATGATGCTGATTTTCTTGCCCATTATCGAAGATCCCTTGATTGATTTGTTCCTTAATCTGTTTAAATGCCTTAGTGGGTTTAAACATATACTTCAAGTGAGGCTTAATTACTTTCAGATTACTTGTTGCTATATTCTCAGGTATCTTATTAGATAACATACTAAATGGCTTATACTTAAACAAGAACTTGATCAATAGAAGTTTCTGAAGATCTGACTTTGCATTAGCAAAAGCATTATCCAATAATTTCTCATCCTTATTTAAGAGAAGATTTGGAAATGTGTCATGAATGAAATTATTATCTGTCTCTTTGAACAAAGAATAAAGATCATAATCAGATAATTTAGTTCTCTTATTTTCTATGATTGCCTTTCCAACAATATCAGACCTAACTGATATATCATTGCTTATTACTTTGTATCCTTGTGCCTTAGCAAGCAAAGATACACTCCCACCACCAAGAAAAGCATCAATGAATACTTTACCTTGTGCAAAGCTCATAATCTTTCTTGCTAATTTTCTTTTGCCACCAAAGTAAGCTGGTAACGATTCATATCCTTTCCACATTTCGATTATCCTCCACTATTTTAGCTAGTTTATCCTTCTCACATTTTTGTAAGGAGATTGTAAGTTTACATTTTGGACATTGGAATATTATGCTCCAACCACCATATCGTTTCATAGGAGTATTACAATTAGAACAAGGAAAATATTCAACCTTTTTCACTGAACCTTTTACTACATAATCTTGTCTTGAAATTAAGATTACTTTTTTACCGTCTTTAGTTATACCTGCTTTTAATTCAACCATGATAGAAGAGGCTTTGACATTCCAATCATTAGGTAAACCAAGAGAAGACCATAAGCTTTTAGGAATGCCTAGGTAATATGCTAAACTGGTTTTCCCTTCTTGTCTGGAATGGTTTTCACTTCGAACAACACAAGGTCTCGGTTTCACATCTTCTGGTTGCTCACCTATAAAGAATGCAACACCTTTTTCTTCATCAAGTGTTTCAAATTCAACTGGAAAAGCATAGTTTTTATCGACAAATTTATCGTTAATTCTTTTAGGGATATGAAACCCATAACTATCACCCACATCTCTAAGTCTAGTAAGTTCCTTAACAAACTTAATCTCAAAATCTTTAATTAACACGATTTTTTTCACCCCATATCTTTATGACTTTTATTTCTCCACCTCGAGCAGTAGTCCTAAGTTGTTGACAATTTGGACATTCAAAAATAGAAGAATATCCTGGATACGAATGCATCATCACATTACAACTAGGACAGATTAACATCAGATTTGCCTCCTTTGAGTTCCTTTAGATACTCGCTTAGAAAGTATGGAAAATTGTCTTTGTTGTTAGGCGATCTAATTTCTTTTCTTTTTGCCCATTCCATAATCTCGTTGTGTGTTTCCTCATAGACGTATCTTCGTTTTAGGTCTTTCATCATTCTTCTGTACCCCCGAGTTTTTCTAGAGCTTTGGCTATTTGTTCAAGCTCTGCTATCTTTCTTTCATTCTCTTGGATCTGTTTTTTCCAAGAACTATTATCTTGTTTCAATGCCTGAATATCATTCAGGATTTTATCTCGCATTTGTTTGGCTTCACTCATTTGAATCATCCTCCTTAATCTATATCGAACTCCTTTGCTCTGCCTTTCAAGATCAAGACATTGGCTACGTCAATTTCTGCACGTAACACATCCCCTTTCTCAAAAGGACCTACTGACCTCAAACTGAGATCTACAAATTTTGGAACAGCTCTCAAGAAAATTACAGTCTTGAGTTGTTTCCTTTGTTGTGCCAAACTAAGTGGCTTCTGAAGTATTGCTTGCATTTTGGTATCTACCTCCTCATTCATCTGGAACACCCCTTACAAAGATCTGACTTCCCAAGATTTCCTAGAATTTCTTTGATGTATGTACATCCAACTTTTCCAGTTGTACTCTTCACAGTATTTACAATCAGATCATCTCTCAAGTATCCCCCTAAAAAAGTCCTATTCCAATTTCTTAGAATACTAACTGGATCAGAAGATCTACTGTAATGAGATGCAAGAATGAAAAGGACTCTTTTTCTGCATTCACCTAAGTCTGCATATTGTTGACTTTCAAAGAACTGAATGCATGGTCTAAATTTCTGATAGTTTTCTGTGGTTGTAGGTTTAAAGAAATCTTTTAGAGATTTGTTTTTAGCTTCAAGTTTACCAATCTTTTTCTCTCTAACAAACTGTTCACAAATCTTAACTATGTCTTTTGGAACAGAGTATTTTATTTCTGAGTTAGTATAGCATCCATGATGAAAAGGAAATCTTGGATACGCTCTATTTTCAAGATTAAAGATTGGAGCAATTAAAGGAATATCTTCAGGTGTATGTCCTAAGAATGTTTTGAACCCTTGTTTATTCAGAGATCCTGCTGTTCTGATCAGATGGTTTTTATGATTAAGAGATCCATCAATTTCATAGTTAATATACAACCAATTAACCTTAGTTGCTAAATATGCTGTTAATTGTTTAATGAAAGTTTCTTTATTTGCATACTTTCTTCTGATACGAAGTTGAAGATCCATATCAAGCTCTTTAACAAGTATTTTGTAACTGATAAAGAAATGAACGTGCAACCCTTTATTTCCTGAATAAAATACATAAGGAACATATCCAAGATCATGCATTAATGGATATATCCTCTTGAAATTCTTTACATTATCAAGATATTCTTTTGCATCAAAATCGAATACGAGTTCATTGTTTAGTAAGGTTCTGTGGATAGTATATGCATGAAGTTTTTTATCATGATCTAATCTACTCCACTCTTCTCTCTTAGTCCAGTATCCTTCTTGACTTTGAAGAGCTACACTAAACTCTGACTCTTGAGATAATCCATCCAAGTACCACATTCTATGAAATCCGACAGATTCATTTTCTTTGTAGATTGGTTCTCCTTCCCACCAGTATCTCTCTTCTCCTGGAGAACAGAATAATCTCATACTCATTCTGATGCCTCCCATTGATAATGCACAATGTAGCCATCTCTTTCTTTGATGAAATCTCCTTGATGAAGAAGTGATAAGTAAAAATTAAGTTTAGAGGGATGCATCTCCATCCTGCATTTTTCTTTAAGTTCTCCTGGCTTAACCTTATATCCTGTTTTTGCTAATTTTCTTAAAATGAATAAAGCTTCTTCAGGTAGAAATTTCTCTCTTGTTTCTATTGGAAGTGAATCGTTTCTTAGTATTTCATCTATGTTTTGTTTGAACCATCCCTTGATCATAGTTGACCAAATTAGTTCAAGATCTTGATAGTCTTCTTCAGTTGCAGTAAATGATTTATCTCTTGTGGACAGACATCTTGTTTTTATGATTCCATCCATTAAGCATTCCATATGATGCAAGTATCTTGCTTCATACATTCCGATTACAGTTTCTCCAAGAAAACTAGTGAACTTATCAAATAGTTCTACAAGTCTTGGGAAGTCATATACTGCATCAAAACTTTGGAGATAATCTTGTACGCTTAGAAATTCATTAACTGGAATCCAGTCTTTGATAAAAACATCTCCCTCTTTCTTTTTCTGATTAATTAGTTTAATGTGTTCATCTGTTTGATAATAAATCATGAATCTACTTAGAAAAGCATCATCAAATTTGTCAACAAGATTAACTATATTATTTGTACCTGCAATTGGATTGGTACTGGCAAGAAGACGCGCAGTCATGGTTGTTCTAATTCTTCCTTGACCACTTCCAGCCATTCGGTCTTTGTGTTCAAGAAGATCATTCATTCTCCCGCATTCATCTTCTTTGTCTTTGTTATTGACTCGAACAATTCTAAAGAATTCATCCACAAAACATAATCGAGATGATTTTGCTAATGCTCCCATCTCGGGTTTATTTGTTTCTTTGAAACTTGGGACAAGATATTTTACAGTTGAAGTACTCCCTGCAATTATCTCCTGAATCTCTCCACTTTTCTGATGCAAAGATTCCATGTAAGTGGTTTTTCCAGTACCTCTATCTGCAATCCATAAGATGTGCATTGGATAAGGACAGATCTTCCCTTTCTTTCTATGAAACAAAAAAGCAGAAGTTAATTTGACGAACCATTTAGGGTGTTCAAGAATTTGGACTTTATTCTCTCCTATTTTATGACTGCAGATGTATTGATAGAGTTTATTTCCTGTTAGTTTTAGTTTGGATACTTTTGTGAATAGTTGATCATGATTTTTGATTTCAATAATGTGGCTTGTTGCAGTATGTACAAAGAAAACAGCATATTTGTTTATCAGTTTGTGAGCATCACCTATAATCTTGATATCTTCAACGTCAATAGATAATCCTTCAAGTGTATAATCGTCAAGCTTTAATTCATCTGTACTAACGACAGCATATTCAGCATTGTCCTTAGATAAAAATCTGTAAAGATAAAATTCTCCTGATACTTCATCAACAATGTTGGATCTTGGAGGAATTCTTTCTCCAAATAAGTATGGTATAAAATACTCGTCTTCTTTGGTCTTAATCTTAATTTTCCATGCTACTGGAATCTTAACTTTTCGTTGAGATATTTCTCCAATGATCTTGCCAGGTATGCTATGTGTTCTTGGTATAGAAAAGACAAGAGGTTGATTATTATGTTCTTCAAATATTTCTTTAGTTACAAGTTTAATCTGAGAGAAATTTAGTTTTGAGTTGATCTTGATAACACTGTTTTCAGAATGTCTTGATGCTAGTGATTTGAGCATCGCTGTTGGAAGCGTACTTGTTTCTTTGATAGATTGAGATACAGTAGAAGATCCTTTGTATCCTTCAATGAATGCAACAAGATCAGGAAATTCAATATCATGCTTTGCTGTTGTTCTTTCTATCCAGTTTTCAACTAATTCTAATGTTTCTATGTTTTCTCTTACTGCTTTATCTGTTGTTGCTTCATTGATTCTGTATATCAGCTTGTTTAAGTTCCCTTCTAACTCAATCTTTAGATCTTCTTCAATTGGCTGTTCTTTGAACCTTGCCAAGTTTATGAGTATGTTTTTATCCACTTTTGGTAACCTCTTCTTTTGGTTAGAGCTCTCGCTACATCGAGGAGACTTTGCTTCTCCAACTCCTAACTTAATCAGTCTTTCACTACTTTTTAGTACGCCTTAAAAAAAACAGGAACACACATTGAACTTTCATACATAGTGTACTAAGGGTGTGTGTTGTTCCCGATTTCAACATAGGCGTACTTCCAAGTGATAAAATCAAGTCCTCAGACTTGACATTCACTTGACAACCTCCTCTGTAACCGAGGGTTGAGCATCCTCCCAAGGGTTCACATCATCGATGGTACTTGCCTTCAAAGTCTCAGTTTTGTTGTTTTCATCTGTAAAGTCATAGTCATAATCTTGGACTAGGACCTCTGCTTCTGCTCCGATGAAATCGTTTGTGTCTAAGCCTTGGGTACTGAATTTCCAGCCTAAAGCCTGGAATACCTTAGTGATCTTAGAATTTGGAGTTACAGCTGTTCTGTAAGATCCATTTTCTTGTTTGTACTCAGAATAGACTTCTGTAGCCAACTGCAGATATTTGCCTTCGTTGTCTTTTAGTTTTTCATCCAGAATATCGAACAATAATACGGCTTTTTTGCCATACTTGCTCTCAGCTTTCTTTGGTTTGACTTCAGCCAATCTGGCATGATAGAAGCCTTTCTTTATGTTTGGTCTTTTTTGCGGTGTCGCAACCTTATCAGATACATCCATTTTCATCTTGTTTGCCTCCTTGTTTTGCCCCTATGGGCGTTTTTGTCCTTTGGACTGTCAATGAAGTCGATCCCGAGATCATCCATGTATTCTCGATATTCTGTATCAGCTTCTTTCTGCTTGATCTTGCTACGGGTCGCTTTGTTCTTCTTCTCAAGCTCTTTCCTAATTTCATCTGCTTGAGACATTTTGATCCTCCACAGATACGCCATCAATCAGTTTGGATTTCAGGCTCTCATATGCTAGAAAAAAGTGTTCAGTTCTCCTGATTACTCTGTCAGTTAGTTCAGTTTCTTTGATGTCTTGTGAAGCCTTTATCAGGGGAAATTCACAATCTACAGCTTTTTTGAAGCACACTTGTAGGTGGATATCTTTGTCTTTCTTTGCCCATTTATCCGCTTCTTTTTGCTGGAACTGCTGGACTTTTTGCATGTCTTTCATGGTTCTTACCTCCTCAAACTCAATCGATTTGGCTTCCCCGAAATCCACTCAAAAACAGAGTAAAAACTAGCTCAAAATTGCTTATTTTTCTTGAGTTAGTCTTGACTTACACATTTTTGGAGTCTTTCTTCAAGACATTCCAGAATTAGAGTTTTAGAGCCTGTAACCCTGATATTTGGGCTTTTCGGCTTCACTACTGATAGGGGTCTTTATAACGGAAACTGGAAAATGCGTTATAACCACTCCTTAGTAACGAAACATTTATAAACTTCTGCTGAATTAAACTATTATGGTCGTTAAAAGGGAATCTGCTAAAAGATATGGTATGTGGTCAAAACTCAGTACAGAAAATAGCGACATAATGTTTAATTCTAGTCATAGTTATCCGCTCAGTTCTGAAGAATACATTGAAAATGTTAAACGAATTGTTGACAATGAAACACCAAAAATAATGTATGCCGAGATAAGACCCTCAAACTATTGCAATCATGGGTGTGATGGTTGTTTTTCAGCAGAACTAAGAAAAAAGAACAAAACACAACTTTCAAAAGAAGCATTAAATAAAGTTATTCAAGATTTATCTGATTTAGATACTCGCGCAATAAGATTTTCTGGAGGAGGAGAGCCTTTAACCCACCCAAACATAGAAGAAGCAATTGAAAAAGCTGCATCAAATCAAATGGGTGTGACTTTAATCACGAATGGAAAATTATTAGAGGATGTTGATCAGGGAAAATTAGTTAATAATATTAATCTAATTCGGATAAGTGTTAATGGGGGGAAAAACAGTCACCAAAAAGTTCACAACACAATAACAGATGAATATTTGGGAATAGTTAAATCAATAAATGACATTGCCAATTTAAGAAGCAAAGAAAATAAAGAAGATGATTTGTACATAGGTGTGACTTATTTAGTCAATCCCGCCAATATCAAAGATATTTATGCAACGACACAAGATCTTATTCAATCGGGTATAAATGGTTTATTCTTTCGAGTATTAAATGAACATAAAGGTTTCTCTAAAAAAGACAAAAGCAAATTAATCGAACAAATAGAACTAACAAATAACCTTGAAAGTGGTGTATTTATTCATTTTGCAGAGAGACTAACAGAACCAACCGCAAATCCAAACATCAACAAAACAAAATGTTATTCTGGATTGATGAGATTATATATTGAAG
>JAIPJP010000015.1 GCA_021734105.1 Candidatus Woesearchaeota archaeon | reverse complement strand
GAAAAAATAGGGCTTTTGGCCCAATCGCCTTATCGAAGTACTTCGATGCCCAGCTCGTTAGATAATTCTTGACGAGCTTGTGCTTGTTCACGTGCGTTTTGCGGCCCGATAACCCAAGGAGATTTAACGCCTGTAATAATAGTCATCACAGTAAGTTTTCCTTTCATATCTTCGCTCACCCGTGCACCCCAGATAACATTTGCTGAGGAATCCATTGATTCAGTGACGAGTTCGCCTACTCGGCTAATTTCATCTAAAGTCATATCATGACCACCATGGATGTGAATAATTGCGCCTTGAGCACCTTCATAGCTAATATCGAGTAGTGGATTGCTTAAAGCTCCTCGAACTGCTTCATCAACACGGTTTTTCGTATCACTTGAGCCAACACCTATACTTGCAACGCCACCAGCAGTCATTACAGCTTTTACGTCTGCAAAGTCAAGGTTAACCAGACTTGGAACTGCGATGGTTTCAACGATACCTTTAATCATAGTAGAGATAAGTTCGTTTGCAACAGCAAATGCTTGATTTACAGGGAGATTTCCTGCAATTTGAACTAATCGATTATTGTCAATAACAATTACTGTGTGTGTGCTTTGCCGTAGTTGTTGTAGACCAAATTCTGCTTTGTCAACACGTGCGCGTTCAATCTTAAATGGCATAGTTACCGTTCCAATAACAATTGCACCGGCTTCTTTAGCTACTTTTGCTACGACCGGAGCAGCGCCCGTACCTGTTCCTCCACCCATACCTGCACAGACAAAGACCATGTCAGAGAGTTTCATAGAATCTTTAATTTCGCTCATTGCTTCTTCTGCTGCTTCCTTACCCACTTGCGGGTACCCGCCAGCACCAAGACCACGAGTAGAATCTTTTCCTAGGAGAAATTTTCTATCAGCTTCAACCATATTAAGGTGTTGTAAATCGCTGTTACACGCAATAATTTCTGCACCTTCAATGCCCTTTTTATAGAGCCAGTTTGTCATATTGTTTCCTGCACCACCCACGCCAATAACTTTGATGTTTGCTTGACCTACTTCAATGCCAAACTCGCCAGTAGTATTTGTTTTCTGTGGCTGTGGTTGTTGTTGTTCATTCACGATAAAGTCCATTTTTTATTTCCCCCTAGTTTTTTGTAAAGAGTGTCTAGTTATTCACTCGGATATGTTCTGAGTTGGAATAGAAGGCCTCACACCCCAAATCAACCATCTCAAGCAACATACCTAATTTTCTCTTTAGGAGTATATAAAGATTATTGTTTTAGAATATAGTAAATTAAATTACTCACTTTATGCTTCAAATAATATCTTCTTTTTTCCAGGATATAGACCCATAGAAGACATTTGATTATACTGTTCAGGTGTTAAAGTGAGCAAAATGATATTAAAACTGAATTTCTCACCCATATAGACTGCATTTCGTTTAATAGAATCAGTATCTAGGTTTGTTCCAATAACAAGAACGTTAGCTTTGTCTTTTTCCTCTTTCCCGTGTAAAACAACCATTTGAACACCATCAAACTCTTTAATAGTGTTCACAAACTCAGCAACTGCATTTTTACGGTCTTGAAGTAATTCTGATAGAAAAAAAGTTTTTTCTGTGTTTAAAGAATATAATTTGAACCTTTTTATCTGTTCCACACTAAGTATAGTTATGTCAACAAGTTGTTGCAGTATTCTGTACGTACTGGCAGGAGGTACCTTGGTTAGTTTAGCCACCTCTCGTAGATAATATCTTTGATCGTCATGATTAATAAATAACTTAAGAATTTTGAGTGTAGAAGGGCTAAGAAGCTTTTCAATCATCTCCCTATCTGTTATCATATTTAGTCTTAGGGAAAGACTTATTTATAAGTATTATCATTCTAGAAACAATAGATATTATTTGAAACATTGTTTCTGTGTAGAAACGTTGTTTCATATTTGATATTTATAAGAAAGACCTTGTGTAAAGAGTTTCTGTAACGTTTGAATTCTCTATTTATAGAGGTTTCGGCAGGCCTAACTAGTTTGCTCAAAATGTTTGAGCAAGAAAAACGAATACTAAGCAGAGAAAAAAGAACAATTATTGAGATTCATACAAATCCTGCACATCATCAATACTTGCAATATCATCGATGGAACGATCAGGACGAAGGCGCAAAACCCGAGGAAAACGAAGCGCGTAACCAGAACTATACGAAGGACTCTTTTGGATTTCTTCATAGGCGACCATAAGCACAACTTTAGGACGAACTTTGGCAATTTTTCCTTCAGTTACCATAGTAAGCGGTTTAAGTAACTCAGTTACTTGACTAAAGGTCACATGCTCGCCGTCTGGAAGCTCTTTAAGACCTGTACCTACTTTGCCCATCTGCAGTAATGTGCCTTGTGCTGTGCGACAAGCCAACGTGAAACTAGTCATCCATTCACTTCGCTTTCCAGAACCCCACTCTGCCTCCACAACAACAAGGTCTAACTCATCCATAATGGGCTTCATCTTAATCCATGCAGACACACGACCTCCTGGCTGATAAGGTGCAGTAAGGTCTTTAATCATAATACCCTCATTACCTGCAGCCAAAGATTCATCATAAAATTCTTGTGCATCTTCAAGTTTATCAATAACAACGCCTTTTACTAAGACTATCTTTCGAGCAACTTCTTTTTGTATAATAGTTGGTAATAGTTTAAGACGCTCATGTAATGGCTTTTCAATCTGAATTTCGCCATTTAGCAAAAGCACATCAAAAATATTTAATTCAACAGGCAATACTTGAGCAAGCCCTGCAATATCATATTTTCGTCTAATGCGTTTAGAAATATGCTGAAAAGGCTGGTATTTACCTGTTTTAGGATCATAGCCAACCACTTCAGTATCAACAATACATTGTTTGGGTAGAACCAATTCTTTAACAGCATCCACAATATCTGGAAATTGCGTTGTCACCTCTTCTAACCGACGCGTAAATAACTTGACAACATTTCCAGCTTTATGTACTTGCATGCGAAAACCATCATATTTATACTCTAAACGAACAGGAAAATTAGTTCTTGCAAAAGCTTCATCAAAAGAATTCTCCTTTCGAGCAAGCATAACACGACAAGGCTTTCCTAGTGTTAATTTAAAATCCTCTAAAGATTTACCTGCTTTAATATGTGCAAACACCACCGAGAAATCAGCTGTAAGGTCAAGTGCGCGTTTAATCTGCTCCTTCACTTTAAGAATATTAAAACCAGGCTGCATTTCATGTTCTAACACATTTGAATCATATTTGAAATCTTTAGCAAAAAAACCATAACTCCAAGCAGCAGCTATAGCGTCTCGAATAGTCCCGTCAGCAATACCAATACGCAAATCTTCAATAACAGTTCTAACAATAAACTTTGCTTCTAAAGGAGATGCACTAGTTAATAATCTAGAAAGTTCAGCCAGCTTAACATCTTGAGATTTGTTGCCTTCCAAGCTCGCTAATTTTTGAAGCGTGTCAAAAACATCTTGCAGCTCTAAGGGTTGAGAGAATAACGTTTGCTGACGCCTCTTTATAGTGAGATTTTCTGCGACCTGCCCTATATCACCTGTCTTTTTGAGCATTTTTTCTACATCGATCTGATCATGACCAGTAGCACGAGCAATAGCTCGCAAGACTAATTTACCTGCAACGCCGCTTGTTCGTACATCCCACTCAGGAAAAACTCTGCCTTGAAGAAGTAAAATCGCTGCATCAATATCGTTATCATTAAGCTTGGGGAAAAAATGCGCCAATATCTCTGTCTTTTTTAAACGAGAATTTGTGCTAGAAAGCTGCTCAAATGTTTGTGCAAGCACCGCATATTTCATAGCATCCTCTAATTTTACCGAGTTTTTAATGGTTTGGATAATCACAAGAGGACAACGTACTTTGGGAAATAAAGGCTTCTTCTTGCAGTTTTACTCTTCAAGTCCATTTTTATAGCACTGGACAAGTGCTTGAGGAATTTATAAAGAAACGAGATGTAAAGAGTAGTAGAAGTTACGCAAACAAAGCAACATTGCCTGTTTGTTTTATTGGAGGTGACAAAAAATGTCAACAAAGGAAATTGAACAATTGTTTTTCAAACAAATGAAGAACCTAACACTCAAAAGCTATGCAGATATCTACGACTACCAATTTTCAGACGCGTGGATGAGGTGAATACTATGAAACAAGAACGCATATACACAGAAACAGAACGATACCCGCAGGAAGTGGCCCATTTGGCAGTTGAAGCAGGCATTATTGATGAAATTGAAGAAACTATGCTAGAAAATTATCTTTGGCAAACTCTTAACGTTGGAGTTAACTAGTTATGACCGCAATTAACTACCCTAAAAAAGACTATCTTCGGCTCTTTTACGAAGAGCAAGCCTTAGCAAAACAAGAGGCTTGAATTAGTTTATTTCCTAAAAAATTAGTTGAACTGTTTGGCACGGAAAAACAACATTTTCTTGTGCAATAAATCGTAAATGTAATAGCATCTACAAATTAGGAACTACGTTTTATAATTTTATTCTTTGCCCACCAAACACCACCTCTTTTAAACCGTTTGCAGGTTTTCGGCGTACTAAAACCTGCACTTTTTCTTAACCTTTAACACCCAAAAGTTTGAGCGGCCATTCTTATCAAATCACCGAGGTTCGTGAGTTGCATTCTGCAACCATAGGCAACCACCAGAGAATCCAAGTCAAAAGACCTGAACGCGCTAAAAAAAAGAAGAATAAAATACAAAAAGACTAACCCTTAATGACGCCAAGAGGCTTGAGCTTTGCGACAAGGTTACCAATATGAGCTTTGTGGCTGACGTTCACCACTTCATCAACATCTTTGTAAGCACCAGGCGCCTCGTCTCCTACTCCTTTTACTGATCGAGCTCTGAGCGTGATATGATGTTTAGCTAAATCTTCTTTGACTTGCTCGCCATCATATTCTTTTTTAGCAGCAAAACGACTCATGAGTCTGCCTGCGCCATGAGCAGTACTACCAAAAGAAACAGTCATACCTTCTTTTGTCCCCACAAGAACATAGGATGACGTACCCATGCTCCCAGGAATAATAACTGGTTGGCCAACAGTTTGGTAATCGGCAGGCAAGTCTTCACTTCCCGGTCCGAAAGCTCGCGTTGCGCCTTTCCGATGCACCATGACTTCCTCTTCTTTACCATCAATAACGTGCGTTTCTTTTTTTGCAATGTTATGTGCGACATCATACATAGTCTTAAAAATCGCATCAGGAAAAAACTCTTTGAAAACTTCTTTTGCTTGATGACCTATCATATGACGATTCGCCCACGCAAAATTAGCTGCAGCACACATAGCGCCGTAGTATTCTTTGCCAAGCTTGCTGGTAATTGGTGCATACACTAAATCTTTTTCAGGAAGAGCAGCAATGACATCAGGATATTCGTCCTCCATTTTTCTTAAATAATCACTTGCTACTTGATGACCCAAACCTCTACTACCGCAATGAATCATAAAAACAACCTGATTAACTTTAGTAATGCCAAATGTTTTAGCCGTTTCATTATCAAAGATTTCACCAACATATTGAATTTCAAGAAAATGATTACCAGCACCAAGTGTTCCTAACTGCCTTCTACCCCTTGCTTTTGCACGAGGAGAAATAAAATCACTATTAGCCTCGGGCATTCGTCCATTACCTTCACAATGAGCAATATCCTCAGCTGTACCAATGCCTTGCGAAACTAAATGAGCGGGACCTTCCTTTAAAATTGCATCAAGTTCTTCATCAGATAATCGTTCTTTACTTTCAAAACCTTTACCAGAAGGAATAGCCTGAAATAATTTGTCAAGCAATTCACTAATTCGTGGCTCGACTTCATCTTTGGTTAAGGACGTGGTGATTAAACGAACACCGCAATTAATATCAAAACCAACACCGCCTGGAGAAATAATACCATCTTGCATACTAAACGCCGCAACACCACCAATACTAAAACCATAACCTTGATGTGCATCAGGCATCATCAGTGATTCTTTGCGAATACCGGGAAGACACGCAACATTCATCCCTTGCTGAAGCGATTTATCTTTTAGAAGATGCTCCATAAGCATATTAGAAGCAAATACCCTGACCGGTACATTCATGTTCCCCTCTTTGGGAATTATATAACTATATTCATTTTCTTGTTTGGGTGACACCATAGCCTAGCACCTCATAACAGCTTACAATCAAACTAAGTTGTAAACCGCGTACTACAAAGAAATAAATACCGATTTATAAACCTCGTGAAAATAGTAAGAAGAACTATATATCTACAACTACAACAAACTCCCAATAACCATTATCTAATTGTTTCACTTCCATTTCACTATAGGTCATATTCTTAATTTCAGTTCTTAAGTCGTAGTCGTAATGTTTATCGCCAACAAGGGTTGCAGTAAGGACATACTCATCAGCATCTTCATCTTTGTCAATTGCTAAACCTTCAACATGAGGGAGAATAACATCAGCATCATCAAAACAAAACACGAGTTCATTAAGAAAATCATACAGAAGCGTGGTGAGTTTTTTTGCCGAGCATGTAATGTCTTGCGACTCAACTCGTTTTACATGTTGCTTGCCAATAAGAATTTCATAAAACGCTTTCACGCTTGTTGCAAACGCATCATCTAGAGACTTTGCAGTCACGCGAAACTTTTCATCTGCAGTATGTTCTAAGAATTCATAATGTCCCATAATTGCCAACCCTTACTCATCATACTCTTGTACTTTTAGATAATCCTTTGCTGAAAACTCTTCCTTTTTTTCTTCAGCATAATCATCAAGAACATTTGGAAAATCAATATCAGAAAACTGCGAATTATCATCCTGATTAAGAGTTGTTGAGGGTGTTGGATTTGGAGCAAACATATCCGCCATTGTCACAGATGACGTACTAGGCGAGTTTGTTTGATCAGAAAACATATCAAACAATCCATCAGCGGATGGTGATGAAGAAACAGAAGATACAGGTTCAGACTCTGCTGTTGATGACAAAGATGCAGATGGCATTCCAAAAAAATTAGCCGTTGTATTTTGTTCAGGAGCAGATTTTTGTTCAGATAGCTGGTCTGAATATTGTTGTTTAGGAGCGAACAAGTCTTCATACACATTTTTTGGTTGTACCGGCTCGCTGGTCGGTAATTCGGCAAACATATCAGTATAACCAGTTGTACCTGCAGGAGTGCCTTCTTGATAAGACGGTTGATAAGATGGTTGATGTTTCGCTACAGAGGCATTATTCTGCATAGATGCATTCATCTGCACGGGCGCATGACCAGAAGCAAATTGCTGCAAAAGCGAGATAATTTTTTGAATAGTGTGATGAGAATCTTTTTCCGTGTCAATCGTGATACGAACCATAATAGATTAACTTAAATATTCATCATATATAATTATGTCGAAATTTATTTAAAAAAATATTTACTGAGCATCATCTAACAAGCACCTCGCAATGAGCAACCCTCATTCATGCATAACAAAACATGATGGTAACGCTGAGGATACCATTTCTAGCAAAGAATAATTATAAATCAACTTTCTGAACAAGAAAATGATCGTCAGTTGGATACTCAACTACAATTGCAGCACACAAATACCTTCCCCAACGCACATCCTGATCATCAAGAAGCATGGGCCAAAGAGATTCTAATACGTCAGCAGCTACAAGTAAACGATTGTCTTCAAGACACACATCTTCAGAGGGAAGCTCCATTTCATCAATAAGAAATGAACGAACATCATCTAAGGTGAGCTTATCTTTACGTTTAAGAGTTATTTCTCCTCTTGTTAACATACCTTGATAATCAACCGCATCAAATGGTTTGGCCACTTTTTGTGCACGAAGCAAAAATCTATTACCTAATTGGACTGCATCTTTAAATGAAGAAGAACAATAATGCACCGGAACACGCATTTTTTTTCCGTAAAGAACAAGCTCATGAGCTACAGCTTCACTATCTTGAATACCGTAAGATAACGAATCTTTCACCTTAAACCCCTGTTTTTTTAACTCGCTGTTACTGATATCGCTGTATTCAAGCTCATTTAAGTTTATAAAATCTGCTTTATTTGCCTTACAAAAATCAATTATTTTTTTTGAAGTATCTAATTTTCCCGGAATAGCAGGAACTTCAACACCCCATTTCATCTTGAGTTCTTTAACAAACAAAATTTTTTTCCAAGAAGCAACATCGTCATTATTAAAATGAAAGCGAATCTCATCAAGACCAGCACTCTCTAAATGCAAAAGTTTTTCTTTTGTGACAAAAGGAAGCGATGTATATACGTGAATGTGAAATGATTTTCCGAATTCTTTTTTGAGTGCTTTAATATATTTATAGGTGCGAGAAGTTTTTGCTAAAGGATCACCACCAGTAATACCCACTCCCTTTGATTGACAAAGACGAATTTCATCAAAAACTTCTCTTAACGATTCAGAACTATCAGGATGTAATAATTCTTTTTCATTAATCTTAACAACATCTTTTTTTCTTTTATCATCACTAATAGGACAATAAAAACATTCGTAGTGACATGCGCTCGTAATAAATAACACTGATTTTCTTCCCTTGATACATAATTTGCAACCTTTTGCGAGCCGTCCAGACTTGACTTTTTTTTGTTTAACAAGTTTTACCATAACATCACGTTCATCTATATTTTAATACCAACACAAAAGATAATGCCCAACCAAGAATTCCTATACCAAAACTCAACATAATTGGAATATCATTAAGCATTAATCCATACAAAAACCATGTTGTTGTTCCCGCAAAAAAAATTCCTTGCATGAGCAAACTCACATCTTTTGCGCTTTTATGCTTATAAATTTTATATGCTTGCATGTAGGGACCAACACTCATCATTACGCCAAAAACAGCAGTCAATATTGCGAGTAATTCTAAGGTTGCCATTTTAAAGGAATAATCGTTGGTAATTCATATATATCTGATCGGCCATTTCTTGCTCGGTGAGACCTTTAAGTTCTGCAATTTTTTTTATCGCAATAGCAACATTTGCAGGTTCATTTGTTAAACCAGGTTCAGGACCTAAGTAAGGTGCATCAGTTTCTGTTAAGAGTTGACTAGCGCTAGCAGTTTTCACCATATCTTGAAATTGCTCAAGTTTTGTGACAATAACAGGAACTGAAACTGACCAGCCATTATCAAGCACTTCTTTAACTAATCTTTTTTTTCCGCTAAAACAATGCATAATAATTTTTTTAGCAGAGGAACTCTGAAGCATTTCAATAGCATCAAGCTCAGCTTTTCTTGAATGAACAATAAGAGGGATGTTTTTCTTTTCTGCTAGAGTAATAAACTTTTCAAACGCGACTTGTTGCTGTTTGAATAATGCTTCTTTTCCGCCTTTCACATTGTAGTGCTCGATATTATCCCATTTTTTATCCAAACCAATTTCTCCAAGCGCAAGAGGATTACTTTTTTTTATGAAATCAAGTTCTTCATCAAAAGCAACTTCTGAAACTTCAGGCACGTGCCAAGGATAATAACCTAAAGCTGGCTTGACTATATCGTGCTCTTTTGCAAGCGCAAGAACTTTTCGATTACTTTCTGGCGTGACCCCATTAGCAACAATAGCTTTTACCCCTGCGTTTTCTGCATGTTGTAAAATAATTTTTAGTTTCTTAACAAGCGCAGGAAAATCAAGATGAGCGTGCACGTCAATAAGATTCATACCACTAGCTAGAAGGCTTGGCTATATAAAACTTAAGAATTGTTCAAAATACTGGGGCGAAGGCAAGAGTGCTGCGAAGCATCATTCTCGTCTACGAATCGAACTTTTTATCATCAAACTTGGCGATTTGCTGCGCTACACTTACACATAAGTTCGACTTAAGAATTGTTCAAGACAGCACACAACTTACCCTAGAAAATATTTTTTCTTTACAACTATTCTTAATAATGCTCAAAAAATAATCTTTTAGAGGCAATAAACAAAATAATTACTTGCCCTTACCCATTTTTTTGAAGCTTTCTATAATATCAATCATATACTTACCATCTTCGAGTTTATAGATTAATGGTTGCTTTGATTTAAAAAGATTGACAAGATCAAGTTCATATTTACCAGGCTTCAAAATCTTAATACTTTCAATGTCAAGAATAATAGGTTTGTCCCTATCAATTTCTTCACCTAAAATATCATACACATCTTCTTCAATCTGCTTTTTATCCTCGATACTTAAATCAAATAACTGCGGCTCTTCAGTTTTAAGTTCTGCTATGCGTTCTTTTTTCACATAGAAAAATAATTTACCACCGCAACTAGAACAACCACGAAGAATATCTTTAGCGCCATCTTCATAGAACGCTCCACAAGAAACACATTGATGCGGCATCTTAACGGGTTAAGAGTAATCCGGCGTTTTAGGTTCGGCTTTACTATACCGAACTCAGCTTCGCTTTCTTACCTAGCCCTCCGTACATCTTTTGTGAAAAGTTGAATTTTATCCGGATCTTGTTTTATTTCTTTAACAACATTTGCAGGTCCAATAATAGTCATGCCTCGGCGATTACCCAAAACCATATTCACAATGGATTGTTTAATTTTAGCAAAAAAAGCAACATTCTTTGATTCTGGATAAATAACAGAGAGTTCAATACCAGTAAATTTTGCACTAATTTCTTCCATCGTTCGACGAATAAGCTCCGTTTCTTCTTCGCTTCGCAAACGACCTTCAAGCAAAATAATTTTATCTGTTTTTACAAGTCGTAAAAGTTTTGCAATACGCTTCTCAGACGTTAAATGTTCAATTTCAGTATACGGAATAAATTGTAGCGTTAACATTTACTTTGTCACCTCAAATAAGGCTTCGTAGAATTTATCCATATTCTTTCCTTCTTTTGCACTAACACCTAAAACCATGTATTGAGGAAAAGCTGCTTGAATTTTCTTAATATCTGCTTTCTTTAAATCAATTTTATTAGCAATAACCAAAACAGGAATCTTTCTTGCTTCAAGATTGCCAACAATAGTAATATTAACTTGCGAATAAGGATCTTTAGTTGCATCAAGCACAACAACGACCGCATCCATGTCATCAAGCCATTTAATAGAACTAATAACACCTTTGGTTGCTTCTTTTGCTCGAGCCTTCGCTTCTTTTTCTTTCATTCCTTCTTTAATAAAATCCTCATAATCTATTTTTGTTGCAATACCAGGCGTGTCGATAAGATTAAACGTAAGTTCTCGACCATTCTTACCTTTAATAACAATTTCTTCTTTAATTTGTACTTCTCGAGTTTCGTGTGCCATGCTGCTAACACTACCCATAGATTCACCTAACCAATCTTCACAAATACGATTAGCAAGTGTTGTCTTACCACCATTTGGTGGACCATAAAGACCTAGTTTAACGTCCTTTTTTTTACTAAAAAACTTAGCAAAGAATTTTTCAGCGAATTTTTTGAAAATGTTAGCCATAATAGTAAAAAAATTACTTTAATACGTTTAAAAATCTTTCGGCAACAAAGGCATATTTAAAATAGCATGCGCAGCCCAAAAAGTTTCTTAAGACAAACAAATTCTACACACGAGACCATAGAATTATGAAAAACAAGAAAAGAAGAAAATAAGTGAAATTAAAAAGATTATTTCTTACTCCAATTATACGAACGAAGCTTAGATGATTTGCCAAACCCGCAGCTAGAACAAACCTTATCTCTCACGTGATAGGTATGATTACCACATCGACGACAAGGAATATGTGTTTTTTTGCCGGATTTTTTACCTTGAGATGCTGTACCTTTACTCATGTAATTTCACCTTATTGAACAGAAATATTAGTAATAGTGTCTCCTCTGATAAAAACAGTACCAAGCTTTCGCTTTAGCTGTTTATCACCTTCATAAACTTCTTCAGAGGTAGTCTCATCGACTTTTTTTATAACCTTTTTTGTGTTTGGTTCGTATTCTTCAGCTTCTTCGAGTACCGTGTTAATGTGGATATCGAAAGCTTGAAGCTTTCCAACATAGCGCCAACCATTCTTCAGGTCGACAATAACTCGCTTACCGCGAGACTTGTTAAGCGCGTCTAAAGGTCTTGACATAGCATTTTCCATTTTTATTTCACCTAAAATATAAGACAAAAGGTCTATGTTCAAGAACTCCATAGTCTTTTATAAACCTATTGCTTTAGCAGGCATGTTTACTAAAGAACTCGTATTGCCTGCTGTGTTAAGCACAACATAGTTTTATCTGTGAAAAAAACTGCTACGCAGAAAAACTAAGAACCAGCTAAACGACTTTACAGCGCATCTACATGAGGTGTTGCCGTAATGATATTATCTTTAACCCTAAAAATTGTTCCTGAAATGACCTCGGCAGCTGCAATATTGGCTTTTACACGATCTGTGACAGCTTTCACCTTAACAGCACCACCAACAAGCGCTAAAAGCATAATGAGCTGATCGGCACAAAATTCATCAAGCCCAGGTTCATCAAGCCCATCAAGAAATTGCTTAACAAATAATGAAAGATTTTGTTCAAGCTCTGCGTGTTTTAATAGGCCCGTCCAAACAGCATCATCTCCCATAATAAAAGGCTTATCATTATCAAAACCGTAATCATCACCATAAAATGCAAAAATACCCGCAGCAATACCTGATTTTTGTGTGCTCGTGTAACGAGTAACAACACGAATTTGCGGATGCATAAGTTTTGCAAAATTTTCTAAATGAGTAAGCATTTCAAAATGAAGATAATCTTTACTTGCGGCAAGTTCTAAACGAATACCAGCAAGATTCTCGCCACCAGTAATTTGTAAAGGAGGTAACCGATTCACTCTTCCTTTAACAATAACTTCAACATCGCCTTCAGGTGAAAAACCAAACGCGTTTTCTTTAAGTGAAAGCTGTTCAACTAAGGCATGTACATAGCGAAAAAAAACATGTTGTAAGTAAGTTATTGTTGGTGCGTTTTTCCCGTGAGTTTGGCCAGTTAAATGAAATCGAACCTTTTGTCGAGAAAATAATGCAGGAAGAAGAAGTCCTTGCAATGCTAAAGAAATCGAACCTTGTAATCCTAATGCTATCTTTTTTTTTGACCAAGGATGAGATGGTACAAATACTATGCGTGTTGAACCAGGCGTGACACCTTCAAGACGTGCATCAGTTGCCGTTGCAAGCGCGTGAATAAGCGCTATTTTATCTGCAGAAAGACCTTGAAATAACCTATCCATAGCAAAGTTTTGTATAGTAACTGGCTTTTGCAAAATAGTGGCAAGAACAAGTGCTGTTCGCAAATAAGAACCGCCCCCATTAACTTTTCCAGCGTCAAGCGTAATCATACTATAATGAAAATGAAGCGGTGTTTAAGAATGTTTACTTAGAAAAAACTTTTAGGAGATAAAATAAACCTTAAAAACAAACCTAACCAAGGACATTACGAGCTTCTTGCTCTAATAAGTTGACATGAATTTCATTATAGAGCTGTTTGAGTTGGTTAGCATAATTCTTTTTTATAAAATCAGAAACATCTGCTGTTAAAAACTCTTCTCGAATAGCATTGTATACTTCTTTTGCTTGAGTAAGCGACCGCTCTTTAACTAATTCTCTTACTTGCTGAATAGCGCCAGCAAAATCTTTTTTTGGCGATTTTGTAATTGTTGTCGTTTTGGGAGCATCCAACAACGTCGGAGGTGCTGAAAGGTGCTTAAATAAAGCCTCATTTTCGGCGAGTTTTTTAAGAACATCATTTTGCTTAAGACGCAATTCTTTTTCAGCTTTAGTTTCTTTTTCCATACGAGGGGCCCATTCCGCAAATGATTCAGCACGAAGATTTAATTCCTCTTCTTCCTCGTGTAATATATCATGATAAATAGATATATTATCATATGCAGAACCTTGTATTTTGGCCAATTCTTCTTTTGCTTCTTGAATTAATTGTTCTTGAGATTTTTTATAATTTTCAAATGCTTTTGTTTCTCCAATAACTAGTTCTTTCATATCACTTACCTGAGTCATTTCGGTATTCACTTTTTCAAGTTTTTGAGCGTAAGTTTTTTGCTGTTCTTCAACAAAAGAAAACTGCTGATGTAAATCGTTCTCTTTTTTTTTAAGTTCTGTTTTTTTTGCGTTAACAGATTGTGATTGCGAAGTAATTTCTTTTTCTTGCTTAATTAATTTTTCAGAATCATCCTTTAACTTTTCAGCAAGTTTTTTGTTTGCTGCTATCTTTTTTTCAACCTCGGCTTTTTTTGTAACAAGAAGTTTCCCTTCTTGTGTGAGACCGGCAAATTTTAGTTCTTTTTTTTGTATCTCTTTTTCTTGCTTAGCAAGTTCTTTCTTTTTTTTAGCTAATTCGTTTTCTAATTGTTTAAGCTCTTCTTCTTTTTTCTTAATTCGCTCTTTTGCTTCTTGAACTTTAGATTGCTTCTTTTCAACCTGCTCCATTTTTCGCTCAGCAGTTTTTATTTGCTTAGCAAGCTGTTTAGAAATGCTTTTTTCATCAAGACCAACCTTTGCCAAGGCATCCTCTTGCGTTGTAACAGACGCAACTTCTCGTTCTTGAGCAATGCCAAACTCATCTGTAGAAGAATCTTTTATGGCACCTTCATCAAATAATTTATCTGATTCTTCTTGCGTAGGAATATCAAACGCATCATCGGAAATATTAGTGTCTGATGTTAATTCATTAACTGAATCAACTGTTTTTGGTTCATCTACAGCATTAGATGTATGTATGGGCGCAGTAGTATCAGCATTATTATTATTATTATTATTATTATCATTAGTTTTGATAGTATCCTCAGATAACATTATGTCTTCAGATAAAGAAGCCTCGCTAGATAGCACGGCGTCTTTTGAGGGTGCATCATCTAAAGGTGAAGCGGAAGATTCTTTGGTGTCTTCTCCCCAATCAAGAGCAGAATCTGTTACGGAATCATCAGTGTTTAATTCAGTGTTTGCCTCGTCATTAAAGTCATCATGAGTAAAATCCGAGATGGGGTTATCCGATGCAACAGCATCATCTGGTTCTCTAAGAAACTCATTTTCTTCAGAATTCGAATCTTCAGAAGTAGAATGAATTTGGGAATCAGGAATCGTATGAAACGTGTCAGACTTAGATGTTGCTTTATCAGTATTAGCATCAGCAATCTTCTCTTGAGTTAAACTATCAGATGAAAAAGAAGTTTTGGTATCAAACACTGCAGACATATCATCATCAACTACTACATTTGGTTCAGAATCAGAAGAAATAGACACAGAACCAGAATCAGAATCCGAATTGATATCTGAAGGCATATCATTTAGAAAAGATTTAGTATCAGATGTATCAGGCGATGGCGCTTCAGATAAAGAAGCATCAAAATCAAGTACTTGCTCAGCTTGTTCTTTATCACCAGATAACATCTCAACTTGCCCATCACCAACCATAACTTGCTCAGCTTGTTCTTTATCATATTGCGCCGCATCAGCATCAGCAGTTGTATCTTTTTCTGCATCGAGCTGGTCATGAACATGATTAATAGAAACACGAGGTTTGGTGAGACCTAATTTTTCACGAATACCAGCAACATCATCGACTAAATGATTAGCACTCGCAGAAGAAGTATTGCTACTTGCCAGTATATCTTGCTCAGAATCCTTCTTACCAAACAATCGCCAGGTCCTCTTTTTCTTCTGCTCGGTCTCGCTCGGCGTAGGCGGTGGAGGAGGAACTATATCAAAATCATCTGTCAAAACTACATCGCACCTCTTCTTTTTATAAATAGATACTAGAAAATCCGCTTTTCCCATATAAAAATGTTTCGTTTCAAGGCCTCTATTTAGAAAGAAATTAATTTCTCTACTGCGAAGCATAATTCTTACTTAGGTCTAAGTTGGTGAACTAGTCGTTTAGGTAAAAAGAAATAAGAGGTTATTGTTATGCAAAACTGATTTAAACGAAATAACAAGTTTTCTTAGCAAAAACAGTGCAAAACCTTAAAAATAACCTAGGCCTTAAGTAAAACTATGACTGAAAAGCAAGAACCGGATACAGCAGCCGAAGAACTCATCGATAAGATGCGCCATAGAGTTAGCTTGCTTACTACAACAGATAAAGAATTAAACGAAGCATACACAGACCAAAAAAAAACCCTTGCAGAACAACAAATACTGTTTGAAGAAGAACTACATCTACTCAGAGAAGAAATTCAACAACTACAACACACCATGCAAGAACTTCGTAAAGCAATATTTGGTATTGGACACCAACTAAAAACTAAAGTACCAACACCAACACTTAACGCCCTTCAAGAAAAAATTGATTCATGGAAACTTGAAGAATATATTACAAAAAAAGAAGTGCCCGAACTTTTTGAGAAATATGTTGTTAAATAATAAAGCCATTCTTTATTTTCTCGAACAAAATAGTATCTAACATAAAACATACTTATTTTTTTTCTTCAGCTTTAAGAACGGCTTGAAGAGATGCTCTTCCAGCACGCATATGACGAGGTGCGGGCGTATACACTGTTAACGATTGTAGCCATAAGCCTGGTGTGAAGAGCGCGCGCAAAAATTTTGAAGAAGACTTAGCAGAAAGTCGTTGAAATTCATACGCGATCGCTGCAATAAGAGGCAGAAGCGCAAGACGCAACACAAGATTATATAACAAAGGTAATTCTTTGGGAATAACCAAATAAACGAGGATGCTAATAAAAATAACTACAAAAATAAACGTTGTTCCACAACGAACATGCACCGTGTTTTGTTTCGAAATATTATTTATTGTTAACGGCAAACCCGCTTCATAACAATTAATCGTCTTATGTTCTCCGCCATGATAACGAAAAAGATCTTTTACATCTTTGTAAAGACTTATTACCACAATATAGCCAACAAATATAGTCATTTTCACTAATCCATCAATAATATTAAAAGCCGTTGATGATAAGGTTATATGTGAATCTAGAAAAGTCGCTGCAGAAAGCGGAAGAAATTTGAAAAGAAAAATTGCAAGTGCAAAGCTAAATAAAATTGAACCATACATCAGCACTGTTTCAAACCATCTAATAGGACTATTAGTTTCTTGCTCGCCTGCAACTTCTGCAGAATACATCAATGATTTATACCCAACAAAGAACATGTCAATAAGATTTACCACGCCCCGTACAAAAGGCAACGCAAAAAGTTTATTTCGTTGATTTAAAGGAGTGTGTGGGAACGTTTTTGTCACTAAATGTTTACTAGTTGTTACACTAATAGCATAATGTTTCTTCCCCATCATCATCACGCCATTCACTACTGCTTGACCTCCATATGCGGGTTTTGCAGCAGCAAGAATTATTCGTAGCCAGTTTTTCATAGAAAGAAAAGAAAATGGTAACGCTTTAAAAAGATTTGGCGAAAAAAGACGCGGTTTAATAATAAGGAACTTTGTATACTGCCTTTAACAAACAATAATTCTTGCAAAGCAAATTAAAAAACTTTAACTAAAATTGATTTACAGAGAGGTAGATTTATATATGAAAACGCGTTCTAGGAAAGCTAGCGAGAGAAAAGAAACTGAAATGAGAGGGAGAGAGCGTCTTCTCTGCGAAAAATGCTACTATAGCTCTTCCCGAACAACGTATAAGACAAAATGCTCAATATAAAACCACTCAAACCATCCCTGCGGGAGAAAAAACGTTACATTGTCTACGAAGTTACAGCCAAAACACCCATTTCTATGCACACCTTGCAAGAAGAACTCATTTCCAAACTTCACGAGATTCTAGGTGTTTTTATGGCCGGCAAAGCAGGCATATTACCTATCAAATATGATCAAACAACAAAAAGAGGCATCATTCGTGTTAATAACACCGCAGTTGATTATATCAGAGGAAGTTTTATCCTCATTAACAAACTCGGAAAAACACCAGTAACCATTCACACTAAGGGAGTGTCCGGCATTCTAAAAAAAGCCAAACACAATTATTTATAGAACATATGTGAAAAACACAAACGAGGTATGCTAAAAAATTTGAAGAAATTTTTGGCACCTCCAACGAGGTATAAAAAATGCAACCAATGCCACATCAAGTAATGGGATATGACAGAGCAATTACGATGTTTAGTCCCGACGGTAGATTACTCCAAGTAGAGTATGCAAAAAAAACAGTCCGACTCGGCAATACTGCAATCGGCATAGTCTGTAAAGACGGCGTAGTATTAGTAACTGATAAACGAATAGTTGACAAACTCGTTGTTACAGAAACTGTTGAAAAAATATTTCAAATAGATGATCACATCATCAGCACAGCATCAGGAATATTATCTGACGCAAGAGTACTTGTTGAACGAGCTCAAAACAAAGCACAAGAAAACAGAGTAACCTATGACTCACCAATTGATATTTTAACTGTTGTTAAAGATATGTGTAGTCTTAAACAAATGTGTACCCAATCAGGCGGTTTACGACCTTTCGGCGTTTCACTCCTCGTTGCGGGTATTGATGAAGATAACGCAAAATTATTCCTTACTGATCCAACAGGCCTTTATTACCAATATAAAGCAACAGTTATTGGCGAAGGAGAAACAGAAGTTGCTGAAGAATTACATAAACATTACAAAGAAAATATGACTGTTGAACAAGGACTAAAACTTGCAGGAACTGCCATAAAAAAATTCTTAGATGGAAAAAATGAAACATTCGATATCAATAGAATTGATGCTGCATACGTTGATGCAGAAACAAAAACGATGAAAAAATTTAGTCCACAAGAAATCGCAAAAATTGTACAATAAACAAACACTGGAGGTGTTTTTATGAAAGGAAATAAGCTCATTGATGATCACGTGCAAATATCAGTAAACCTTGTTCGCTACAAAACACACGGCAAAACATTTGAAATTGCAATTGACGCTGATAAAGCAGTAGCATATAAAGAAGGAGACGCTGTAGATATTGATGAAATTATTAATTCCGATCATGTATATGAAGACATGAAAAAAGGACTACAAGCAAAAGAAGCAGATTTAACCGAAGTGTTTAGTACAACACAAACTAAGGCAATTGTTCAAGTAATGCTTGAAAAAGGAGAAATACAATTTACTCAAAACTATCGAACACAATTACGTGAGCGAAAAATGAATAAAATTGTCAACCTTATTCATCGAAACGCCATTAATCCAAAAACGGGAACACCACATCCAGAAAATAGAATTATTGCAGCAATTGAAGAAGCAAAAGTAAAAGTAAACGATCTTAAAAAAGCAGAAGATCAAATAGATGCAATTATTACTAAACTTCGACCAATCATACCTATCTCTTTGGAAACAGTGAAACTACGCATACACATCCCTGCAAGTGTTGCAGGACGACTACGATCTAGCATTGAAAACTTTGGAAAACTCACCAATGAACAATGGCTTAACGACGGCGCACTCATGGCAGAACTTGAACTTCCTGCAGGTATGCAAGCAGAACTCGTTGATGAACTCAATAATGTTTCTCACGGCGGCTGCACGATAGATAAAATAAACTAAATATATTCAATACAAAAAAAAGAGTTGCACAAAAAAAATAATTTTTGGCACTCTAAGGAGAAGAAAAAAATGAGTGAATTAAAAATTGGAGAACGAGAAGTCGTTGTTCCTGGCCAAGTACTGGCTGAAGGAATGGACTTTTTGCCAAGCCATGGCACCTACCGATTAGGAGAACAAATCCTCGCAAATCGATTAGGCGTTAGTATGGTAGATGGCAAAGTAATCAAAACGATTCCTCTTGCTGGCGTATACATGCCAAAAAGAAATGACGTCGTTATTGGTAGAGTAATTGACATCCTGAGTATGGGATGGAGAGTAGAACTAAATAGTCCTTATAGCGGACTTATACCTATTAAGGATGGAACATTTGAATTCATCCCACGAGGAGCAGACCTTTCAAGATATTATGATATCGGCGACTACTTCGTTGGAAAAATTACTAACGTTAGTGGACAAAACCTCATCGATGTCAGTGTTAAAGGACAAGGCCTGCATAAACTTCGAGGCGGAAGATTCATTAAAGTAAATACTAACAAAGTACCACGGATCATTGGCAAAAAAGGAAGTATGGTTTCTATGATTAAACAAGCAACAGATTGTAAAATTATTGTTGGACAAAACGGACTTGTATGGCTTAACGGCGAACCAGCAATGGAAAACATCGTTGTACAAACCATTAGAAAAATCGAAGAAGAATCACACACTAATGGATTAACCGATAGAATAAAAATCTTTTTAGAAGAAACTACAGGTAACAAAATCGAAGCTAGAGAAGAGAAATTTGACGATGAAAACGAAGAAGCGCAAAGAGTTGCAGTCTATGATGAACAAGATGACAACAAAGAAGATGCAGAAGTTAAAGTAATTGATGAGGCGCAATAAAATGGGAAAATACACAAAACGATTTGACGGCCGAAAGATGAACGAAACACGACCGATTATTGCAAAAGCAGGCGTCATTAAAAACGCAGATGGAAGCGCCTATTTTAAAATTGGCGATACTATTGCATACGCTGCAGTATACGGACCACGAGAAGTCTACCCAAAATTCATGCAAAATCCGAAGAAAGGAATCCTTCGAGTTAACTATAACATGATGGCATTCTCAGGACCAGGTGAACGAAATAGACCAGGACCAAATCGACGTGCAAAAGAAATCAGCATGGTTTCTGAAAAAGCATTACTACCCGTTGTAGACTTAGATAAATATCCAAACACGGTGATTGATATCTATATCGAACTGCCACAAACAGATGCAGGAAGTAGATGCGCAGGAATTAGCGCAGCAAGCATTGCATTAGCTGACGCAGGAATTACTATGAAAGACATGGTCCCTGCTGTCGCAGTAGGCATGGTAGGAGACACACCAGTTGTAGACTTAAGCTATCATGAAGAACAACCAGGCGATGGAATGGAAGCAGTAGATATTCCTATTGCAATGATACCAAGCACCGGAGAAGTAACACTTCTTCAAATGGACGGGATTGCAAAACCTGAGGAAATCTTAAAAGTCATTGAACTAGCAAAAGAAGCATGTGTGGTAATTGCAGAACAACAACGAGTTGCCTTAAGAAATAAATATCAGGCAGACAGCAAAGAAGGTGACGCACAATGAACAAAGAATCACAAATGACAAACCGTAAAGGACACATGATAAAAGCACTTGAAGAAGACGTTCGGTACGATGGAAGAAAAAAAGATGAATTTCGAGAAGTAAGTATTGAATACGATGTTAGCAATACTGCTGATGGTAGCGCAAAAATTAAATGCGGCGATACAGAAATAATCATAGGTATTTCCTTATCATTAGGAACGCCCTATCCAGACCGACCTGACGAAGGATCACTCATGGTATCATGCGAACTCTTACCAATTGCACATCCAGACATCGAATCAGGACCACCAAGTATCGACTCTATTGAAATCAGTCGTGTTATTGATAGAGGTATTCGAGAAAGTGGTGCAATTGATGTGAAAGGATTATGTGTTGAGCCAGGAGAAAAAGTTTGGATAGTTAGTGTTGATGTTATTCCTATCAATCATGATGGAAACATTATTGATGTTGGAGCACTTGGCGCAGTTGCAGCTATTGCTAAAACATTCATTCCAAAAATTGAAGATGGCATTGTCAACTACAAAGAAAAAACCGATAAAAAACTTAATTTAATACATACACCAATACCAATAACTGTTTGTAAAATCGGTGAACACCTCTTAGTAGACCCAAGCAAAGAAGAAGAACAAAATGTTGATGCTCGACTCACCATTGCAGTCATGGAAGATGAAAATATCTGCTCACTGCAAAAAGGTGGCGACATTGGATTTACGAGCGAAGAACTTAAAGTAGCATTTGATTTAGCAGTTGCAAAATCAAAAGAACTTCGCAAATATCTCAAATAAGGTCTTCTTTACATTTTTTTATTTTTTATTTTTATTAAGTTTATTTTTTCTGAATTTTATCCCGATTAGGGAAAGAATTATAAAAAACAAGCATCTAAATATTCCCATGGTAAAGCCGAAAGTAAACCCGTATGATGTATCAGGAAAGGTGGATTATAACCGACTTATAGATGAGTTTGGCATTAAGAAGCTGTCTGATGCAGATTTAAAGCGAATAAGTAAACATACAGGCGGGCAGCTTCATCATTTTCTTAAACGAGGAATATTCTTTGCGCATCGTGATTTAAAATGGCTCTTAAATGAATATGAACAAGGCAATAAATTCTTCTTATACACGGGTTGTGGACCATCAGGACCAATACATCTGGGCCACGTCGGACCATGGGTTTTTACAAAATGGCTGCAAGACAAATTCGGTGTTGAACTGTGGTTTCAATTTACCGATGATGAGAAGTTTCTTTTTAAGAACAAGAGTTATGAAGAGATTCAAGACTGGACGCATCAAAACATGCTTGATGTTATTGCCATAGGATTTGACCCGAAAAAAACACATTTCCTTGTCGATACCAAACACGCAGGCATCATGTATCCTGAAGCAATAAAGGTTGCTAAAAAAATTACGTTCTCAACGATAAAATCAGCATTTGGATTTACAGACTCACATAACATCGGCAGTATTTTTTACACCGCCATGCAAACAGTTCCAGCATACTTACCAAATGTTCTGCGCAATGAGAAGCGACCATGTCTTATTCCACTCGGTGTTGATCAAGACCCACACTTTCGCATTAGTCGAGATGTTGTTGAAAAGCTCGGCCATCACAAACCAGCAATCCTTCATGCAAAATTTATGAGCCCACTTACCGGCCCTGAAGGAAAAATGAGTAGCAGCGATCCTGATAAAGCAATACTCATGACCGATGATGCAAAGACCGTCAAGAAAAAAATTAACAAATACGCCTTTAGCGGTGGACGAGAAACACTTGAAGAACACAGGCGTCTTGGCGGTAATCCTGATATTGACGTAGCATGTCAATGGATGCGATATTTTGAAGAAGACGACACCATACTAGCGCAGATGCATGACGCTTATCGTAAAGGACAATTATTATCAGGCGAAGCAAAAGCAATGCTCATTGACAAAATCAATGAATTCTTAGCACAGCATCAAGCAAGGCGAGCGAAAGCTGAAAAGATGATTGATCAGTTTATCTATAAACAATAGGTGAATCTGGTGGAACATCTCAAGAAACATCTCAAAGAATTATTTCTTAAAGAACTCCAAGCAACAATTAGCCAGACAGAAGATTATTCTAAAGGAGTAGACCAACAAGTATTGCTCGTTCATACTGACAAAGGAGATTTCATTTACAAAAAACCCTTGCGAGAAGCAGATAAAATTATTAAAGAAAAAATTGGTTGTCGCATTGCAAAAGAGCAAGGAGCGCCAGCACCAGAAATAATATTTTCTAACGATAAAGAACTTATAGAAACAGTTATTCCTGGAAAAATAATTTCTGAATGGAAACTGAGTAAAGAAGAACGATTAAGTGTATTTAGAAAAATAGGTACAATACTGAAACGATTTCACCAAGCTAAAGCAGAAGGATTTGGACCCGTGCAAGCAAACGGCAAAGGCAAATACCAAAGTGCGAAAGAGTTTATTTATTCTTGGCTTAATAAAGAATTGACCGCACTAGAAGAGAACAAGATACTTTCAACCAAAGAACTAGAAAACCTAAAACAATATTTCTCAAAACATGAAGAACACCTGAATGAACAAACAGCAACATATTTGCATGCAGATATATCAGACTATAACATTTTAATTAATAAAGAACAACACATCACAGGATTTGTTGATTTCGGCGATCTTCTTGCAGGACCTGTAGAAATGGACTTTGCAACATGGAGCTCTGAAACTGATGACCTAGATGAAGTAGAAGCTCTGATAAAAGGATATGGTAAAACCGATAAAAAGAAGATTGCTTATTACTCTGCCTGCTGGATGGTTTGGATGCTCAACGCATTACACAATGACGATAAAATAGAAAGAGTTAAAATACTCCGTAAAAGACTCTATGATATCATTGAGGGAACAATATGAAACCAGAAGACAAAAAAGAAGTAGAACAAGCATTCGCAACAATGAAAGAAGAATTTGAACTTGAAAAAAGTTTTGAGGAATACGAAGAAATATTCTTTTTATATGATATGGTGGCGCAAGACGGATTTGTAGCATCATCGTTTCATCGACAAGTATCCAGTAGAATTGCAAACACGTTTAACTCATGGTATAATCATTTACACAGCATCATACTTCCCAGTCAAGGAAGTATTGTGAGTATGACAGAAGGCAGTATGTTTGATGAAGTAGAGAAAAAAAGTATGCAAACCCTTTCTAATAGTATAATTGCTTTTATTGCACAAAACTCAGTTATCGCATTAACAAAAGATAAAGAAGCACAAAAAGAATTCTTAGACGGCGCTATAGATTTCTGGCACAAAATCCATCCGCAACTCTTAACCATGGTAAAAAAAGTTCATGCTGGCTGGGAAGAATACAGCAAAGAACAATAACTGCTGTTTTAGAGCCTAAAACAATCGTTTGAAGAAGAAAGCTATTTAAACGAAGGGCTTTTAATTATTCTCATGCTCCTGGGTAAAATTTTTGGCAAAGTCACGACAACTGACTTTAAGTTTCATGTTGAACACGAAACAAGAAAATTTGACTACGTTCAAGTCTATCACGGAGCATACGATTACGTCCTTTGTCAAGTCATCGAGCTTGAAAAACAAGACGAAATGACCACTGCAATCTGTCAAATTATCGGTTACAAAGATAAAGATGGAAAAATCAAGCAACTCCGTATACCCTTTGAACCTGGAAGCGAAGTACTTTCTGCAGAAGATGAATTTATCACTGCAGTTATCAAACTAGAAAGTAGCGAGAAAGGCGCATACATTGGAAAACTTGAAGGACGAGACATACCTGTTGAACTGGACCTTAAAAAACTACTCACCAAACACGTAGCTGTACTTGCAAAATCGGGAAGCGGAAAAAGTTACACTGTCGGAGTCTTACTTGAAGAAATCATGGAGAAAAATGTGCCTTTACTTATTATTGACCCACACGGCGAATACTCCAGTATGAAATATCCAAACGATAATGAAGAAGAACAAGCAGCAATGCCTTATTTTGATGTAAAACCACGAGGATATACTATTAATGAATACGGCGATACAGCAATTAATCGAGACGTGCGACCACTTCGACTACCAGCAAATCTATCTAGCCAAGAACTCATCGATTTACTTCCTATGAAACTTTCAGCAAGCCAACTTGGCGTTATGTACAGCGCAACACAAAGTTTATCGTCATGCGATTTTGATAGCGTCATGTATAGTCTGCAAGAAGAAGAAAGCAACGCGAAATGGAGCATTATTAGCGCTCTTGAACAACTCCGCGATAAAAATATTTTTTCAAGTGCGCCAACACCATATCATGAACTGGTAAAAAGCGGTGGCTGCTCAGTAATTAATCTGAAAGGAATTGATCCTGAACTACAAGATATCATTGTCTATAAACTAGCCAAGGATTTATTTGAACTGCGCAAACAAGAAAAACTACCACCATTTTTTTTAGTAATTGAAGAAGCACATAATTATTGTCCAGAACGAAGCTTTGGAGAAAGGAAAGCATCAAAAATTCTACGTAATATTGCAAGCGAAGGAAGAAAATTTGGACTGGGCTTTTGTGTTATTAGTCAAAGACCTGCACGAATTGACAAAAGTGTGGTGAGTCAATGCAGTACACAAATTATTATGAAAGTAACTAACCCTAATGATCTTAAAGCAATTAGCAACAGCGTTGAAGGTATTACTAACACAACAGAAAAAGAAATACAAAACCTCTCTATTGGAACAGCATTAGTTACCGGTCTTACTGACGTGCCACTTTTTGTTCGCGTGCGCCCACGAAAAACCCGTCATGGGGGACATGCTATTGACATTCTTAACAGCGGAACAAACAGTAATCAAGGAACAACTAATCAACAAGTAGAAATGCAAAATAATACTTCAAATACCTCGCATCAAGTTAATGGAGTACAACAAGAAACAGAAAACGATGAAAATATTATTGATAAAATAACAGCGTTTGAAGAACAAGAAATACTACCACTCATTAAACCAACACTAAGCGTGAAAGATGTCATGCTCATGAGCGAACAACCTGTTTTAGAAGTACAACTTGTCTTAGTTCCTGTATTTATACTCTCGTGTACGGATGGCGAGGAACAATTTAATATACTTGTTAACAGAACAAATGGCGCAATCATCACTAATAAAGATGAATTTACAAACAAGTATTTGCCTGAACTTGAGAAACTTGATAAAAAAGAATTACGTATCCTCCAATTTGCCTATAATAAAAAACAGTTTAACACTATTGATTTAGTCCATGAGATTGGTAGTAATTTAGATGTTAATCAAGAAATCACTAAACTTATTACACAACAATACCTCATTAAAATTACTGAGAACGATTTTGCACTTAACAAACAATATATCTTTAACAAATTACAAAATTATAAATCGTTTGATACGCCTCATTATGAACATATCGATTATCACGAAAAATTAGAAGCACAATATTCTATTGATGATGTTCTCTTATACATACAAAAATTTACGAATGTGCGTGACCATGCAGAAAGCTACCTTATCACCTATCACGTTATCAATCAGGAAGGTAAAGAAGAATGAAATTACCTCAAACAAAACAATTATGGGAAAAAAAGTTTAAAAAACTCCAAACAGAAATAGAATTAGTCCAAAGAACACAAGAAGAACACGCACACCTACTTGCAACAGCTATTGAAGAAACAATCCTCTCGCATGCAAAACAAGCAAGGGGAAACATAGGGTTACTTTTTAGCGGTGGAGTTGACTCAACACTCATCGGCTTTGTGCTTAAAAAACATAACATCCCGTTTATTGCAGTTACTGTTGGTTTTCAAGACAACGAAGAACAAAAATTACCAGACGATATTGTAGAAGCAAGAAAAATCGGACGACAACTTCTTTTTGACTATGCTGAAGACGTGCGTGATTTCTTTGCAATGGAAGAATTATTCACAAAAACAACAACTATTCTTGGTAAAGATATTTCTGATGCTGTTAATGTCGGCGTGGGAAGTGTGGAAGTTGCCGCGATAACAACACTTATTGATCATGACGTTACTGATATCTTCGGCGGCCTTGGAAGTGAAGAACTCTTCGCAGGATATCTTCGACATAAACAAGCAGAGAATAGACATGAAGAATGTTGGAATGGCCTTATTGGTATGTTCGATAGAGATATGAGACGAGAATTTGCCATAGCAAACCGCTTCGGCGTTAGCGTCTGGGCACCATTCTTAGATGAAGCACTCGTGCGCGTTGCCATGAGTATTCCTGACGAGTTTAAACTCTCCACAACAGAAAGTAAAGCAATTCTGCGCGATGCAGCAGAACTACTCGGCCTACCACCAGAGATGGCTCGACGACCAAAAAAAGCAGCTCAATACGGGTCAAGAACAGATAAAGCACTTGATAAACTTGCCAAAAAACATGGTTTTAAATACAAAAAGGAATACATTGCTTATTTGATAGAACATGAATAATACTTTACAAAACCTAAGTGCGACATCACTCTTGCAATCAAATCCCTTGATTAACAAGATTATTGTAGCTATCATTATCTTCTTTGTGGGACTTATTATTGGACGAATACTAGGAAAACTTGTTGAACGAGTACTTCGAGAATTTCACGTTGATAAGACCATGAAAACCAAAATGGGTCTTGGAACATCCATGCAAAAACTCATTAGCGGCATTGTTTCGTATAGCATTTATTTTGTCTTTGCCATTATCGCACTAAATTATATAGGAATTACTTCTTTGTTGCTTAATATCCTAAGTATCATCGTTATTTTAATACTCTTTATTTCAGCAATATTAAGTCTAAAAGATGCGCTCCCAAACATACTTTCATTTAGTCAAGTGAGCAAGAATATTAAACAAGGAGATATCATTACTATTAAAAGCGTTGAAGGAAAAGTAAAAGATATGAATTTGTTTGCAACAATTGTTGTAACAAAAAACGGCGATGAAATTAGAATACCAAATGTTTTATTCCTTAAAGAAACACATATTAAAAGAGCGAAGAAAAAATAAAAAGAAAAAAAATAAGCTAAACTACTTACACTAAATCTCCTTTTAAGTCATCCCTTGTTGTGCCGGTGATTTTTACTTTTTGCATGGTGCCCAAAATATCTTTGTCTGTTTGCACCACAACTTGTTTATAATTTTTTGTTCTGCCTAGAAACGAATTATTTTTACCACGATTTGTGAAAAGTGCCCGAACTATTTTCCCAACATAGTGCTCGTTGTTATTTTGTTCACTAAACCAATCAGAAACTGCTTTACTTCTCCTCTTTACTTCCTTAGTTGGTAACAGTTTTAGATTCGCTGCGGGCGTTTTTGGACGCGGATAAAATTTTGAGATATTAAGTATTGCAAAGTTTTCTTGCTCTAGAAGTTTCATGGTTTCTTGAAAGTCATCAGTAGTTTCAGTCGGATAACCAGCGATGATGTCTGTTGCAAACGTGAAGTTGGGAATAGCTTGGCGAATAGTTAAAAGAGCTTTTGTAAATTGCTCAATAGTATAAGGTCGATTCATTTCTTTAAGGACTTTGTTGCTAGCGCATTGTACAGGAATATGAAGAAATTTATAGAATACAGGATGCTGCATAATTTCTGCAAGTTCATCTTTATATTTGAATGCGTATTGCGGATTTAACATACCCAGACGGATACGAAAGGCAGGAAAAATTTGGTTAGTGGTAGCGTCTTCTTCTTTGCTTTCAAACTTTATAATTTCGCGCAACAAATTTGGCAATGTCGTGTTGGTGTCAAGACCATACGCGCCATTATCTTCACTTACGAGCCACATTTCTTTAACGCCTGCGTTTTTTGCTAGCCTTATTTGTTTAATAATGTCTTCTGGAGCGTAACTTTTGAGATTGCCGCGAGCAGCTTTCGTTTTACAATATGTACAATTCCCTAAACAACCCTGCAAGAGAGGAATAATGGCGATGAAATGATTTTGACGATTGGTTGGCAGAAAGTTTCTTGTCGGAGGAAACGAAGATGATTCTAAAAATTGCACGATTTGACCTGCAAGTTTTGCTTTGACTGCCTCAACAATTTTATCAAGCCTATCAACACCAACAGCGACATGATTTTTGAGCCAGTTTTCATTTTTTTGTGACTGCGGAATACAGCCAGTGATAACTACGGATTTTGTTGCGCGCTGCAGTTGCGTGAAAAATTTATCATCAGTGGGATTTTTGACTGTGCAGGTGTTGTACACGATAAGGTCTGCGTTTTTATCATCCTCAAACGTAACTGAAAAACCCGCATCTGATAAGAATTGTGCCATTACTTCACTATCGGCGATGTTATGTGCGCAACCATACGTCTTGATACAAATAAGCGTCATAAGAATAAAGAAGGAAGGTTAGTTTAAAAGAGTTTTTGAGCTAAAATACAAGACAATAGTTTACAGACATCGTTTTTTGAAGAGGCTTGCCCTAAAAAAATTCTTTTTACGTACTGAGAAGTACTATTCTCGCTTTGATTCTCGCTTTGCATGCAAACAATTTAGCGTCAGACGCAGTCATTTTGCCGTTTTGGCAAAATACATCTGACTCAACCGGACTTCAAGTCAGTATTTATTGTCATTTGGGATAAGCCCTTGTTGATGGGGTTTGTCCCAAGTCTCTAACTTTTTAGAAAGAAATATATGCTCCCACTGCCAAAAGTAGCATTGTGGGAGGGAAAAACAGATTGAGGCTGTTTTTCCAATGAAGAAAAAAGATAGATTAATTAAAAAAGTTAAGCA
>JAIPJP010000014.1 GCA_021734105.1 Candidatus Woesearchaeota archaeon | reverse complement strand
GATATTTCATGCCTGAAGCATGAAAAACTTTAATAACTTGCTTGTGTAAACTAACTTCATACTGACCGGAAATTTCTGTCTGAACCATAGTAATTTCTTGTCAGTATACATATTTATACCTTTTTGAACAACGCCAAAATAAGAACAAAAAGTACAATGGGTAATATCATAATTATGGCGATCGCATCTGGTTTTTTCCATTTTTTTCTTGGTTGATGCACGGGTTCTAAGAAATGTTCTTTTCCTATATGTTTAAATGTTTTATCTAAAAGTCGTTTAGAATACCCTTCATCTTTAAGTGCTGCATAGAGTTGTTCTGCTTTGTAGCCTTGGGAAATATAACTCTCGACATAATCTTGAAGATTTGGTTCTGTTTGAGAGAGTTGTTCATGTGTTAACTCTGCAAAGGCCGTGGCTATCATATTAGTATCATAACCATGTTCTTGCAAATGAGCTTTGAGTTGTTTTTTAGTATAGCCTTTTTGCAATTGTTCCAATATATATTGTGCTAACTCACTCACCATGCTTTTCAAATGCATTTAAGAAAAGGATGTTTTTAAAGATTTGCTAAAAAAGAGTCAGCAAGAGCATCTTTTTTGTTGCCTTGAAGAAAAACTGAGCATAAGCATTCCAAGATTGATTCAAAGAATCACAGAGAGTGCATAGAAAGCTTTGCTTCTGAAGGAAGCAACAAGTCTTCGCAACAAAAAGTATGTCGGCAAGACTCAACAATTAGCAAGTTCAGAGAATTTTTGTTGTCGCGCACACAGTGCGACTCAGAAATATGCTAATTCTGCAAATTTCTGTTGTTGTGCAAAACACAGCTCAAAAGTTAGCAAGTTCTGCAAACTTTTGTTGTTTTCGGTGTTGTTCTAACCATTTAAACACGCTAGAATGAGGACTTCCAGTTAATAATGATTCGAGAGCTTTTTTAGCAACTGCTGCATTATCACAAAAACCAATCACCGCAATAGTTTTTCCATAAACGCTTATGCTTGTATCAGTAAGCTCTTCTATGATTGTTCGTGCTTTTCCATTTTTACCAATTACTCGTCCTTTCAGGCGTAGCATTTGATCTTTTGACTTGACATAATCAGATAAATTAAGTACATCTAAGACATAATCTTGTTTAAGAAGACGTTTTGCTATTTCAGGATTAAACCCGCGCGCAATCGCCCGTACTAAATCTTTAAGCAAATACAATTGAACAGAATCTTTACTAACTAGTTGTACATCTCCTTCTTTAGAATCTACGTTAATAGTTGTCTTAGTAATTTCTTCGAGTTCTTTTTTAATCTCGCCATCTTTACCTATAAGTACTGCAATTCGTTCTTTAGGAATTTTTAATTCGTAAGTATACTCGTTCATTTAAATATAAGAAAACGACTTCGTTTTTAAAGGTTATGCGTGAAGGGCTCTGTTCAAAATCATCTGCCTAACTGCCTGAAATTTTTTGAGTTAGACGCATTTAGTCTTCATGAACAAAATAGACTCGTCTGAAGGTATTGCTTTTGTAAACAAAGCGAGAATAGTGCTTCGCAGTATGCCTTTTTCTCTCCGGTTTGAATAGGGCAAAGTACAAATCTTTGATTGAGCAGGTAAATCAACCTACTGCCTTAAAGATACCTCGCGTATAAGCCTTTTATTTGCATTCTTGAGCTTGTACGATGAAAAAGCATTAGAAACAAAAAACATAGTCTAAGGCAGGAATATGAGAACAAAACTACGCAACAACACGACAAATTAAGAAATAACTTGCTTAAGAAGCAGTTCGGGATCGGATTTAACTCCTTGTTTCTTAAAAAAATTACTTATAATAGTTAAATCTCGCAAAAGAAGCTCGCGTGCATTCGGAGAGTTTGTCGCGGTGGATTGTGAAAAGTCAATAAAAACAGGCTTTGCATGTTGGACTAAAATGTTATAGGGGGATAAATCGCCGTGAACAAGTCCTTGTGTATACAATTGTTTTACCATCAGAAGAATTTCATCGAAAACGCGTTGGGGATGGTCTAGCACCACATCTTTAAGCTGTGAAGCAGCCTTATCTCCTTCATTAATATATTCCATAACAATAATATTATCTTTAAATGCGAGTGGTGTTGGAACTCGCAATTGTTCTCGGGCTTTCATAAGGTTTCGATATTCTCGTTGTGTCCATGTAAAAATAATGCGTCGTTTTTGTCCTTTTAAATCTAAGTAGCGAGGATCTTGACTAATGTATTCGAACATTTTGTTAAAATTACAATTTTCAAGACGATAAATTTTAACAGCGACAAACGAATCATCTTTTGTGCGGGCAGTAAACACATTTGCTTCTTTGCCAAGTGCAATTGCACTTACAAGTTCTTCAAAATAACCTTGTGCTGCTAGCTTACGCAAAAGTTGTTCAGAATGTTGGTCAAAGACGTTACCATATGTTTTCCAAGCTTCTCGCCCCCTATTTACTGCCATATAACTAAGCAAAAGCCCTTCTTGCTTTTAAAAGATATGATTTTTACGCATTTTTTTAAATCAAGCAACATTTGTCTCCTTTATGGTTAAAGCTGTTGTGTTGCCTAATGAGTTTAGCGAAATTTCCAAATATACATTTGGAGATAGCACTATTTGGGATGGATATTTGTTACTTAAGCAAACGCTTGTTCACGCAACCAACCCTGCAAATATAAATTCTATCCTACAATTAAAAAAGCTTGTTCCTAACAATCAATTCAAAGAATTTAATATTACAACTCCTCTTGCAGCACCTTATCCAAATGAAGACCCGAACAAAAGAAAAAACGATCCTTACATTCATTTCTCAACACCACTCTCTACTGTTCCTGAGAACAGTGTTAACTTGCATGAATATCGAGAAAATCCCGAGCAATATTTTGGTTGGGATGCAAATCCGCCTTTTGATATATTCACCATTAGATTTTATTTTAACAAAAAGGCATTTATCAAAAATAAGAACGTAAAAAGAGTAGAAGAAAAAAATGGAGGATTATGTAACCAAGACTACTTCATACACAAAGGAATTTTTGATGTAGGTAATTCTCTTGAAGCAATAGTTGTCCCTGAAGAAGTCGGACTTCCTTTTCATAATCCTTTTGAAGACAAAACAGTTCTAGTAAAAGGACTTACTAAAAAGAATCTTCTTGATAAAGGAGAGTATAGTCCTTCGACATTTATTGGAGGTATGAATTATGCGTGTTCTCGAGTACTAAAGAACCAGTTCAAAAGAATTTGGACTGGACAAAACCAACAAGTCCAAAAAGCTCATTTCTAAAAATCTTAGATATTCTTAAACGTTCAAATTACAGGGAGTATTTTCAAAGAAATAAAAAATGCGGGTCAGACGGTATTGCTAAGCCTAAAGGCTTGGCTGCAGGAATGCTAATGACTGCATGTTCAAATTACGGAAGGGACACTTTTTTCGAAGAAAAATGTGGGCCGGGCGGGATTTGAACCCGCGACTTCACCGTTTCTTGGCAAGCGAAGCTTCCCAGATGTTGTCTTCGCCAACACTTCAGCGGTGCGCTCTGCCAGTCTGAGCTACCAGCCCATAATGGTTCTAGAATCAGAAGTGCATTTATAAGGTTTGTGGCTAAGTTGTCATGACCATTTGATTCATAATTTGTCCTGAAACGATGTTAAAAAGAATTATTACAACTAAGACAAGAAGTGAGTAAATAATTGTTGCACGTAGCATATTTTGTCCAAGAGCATATTGTTCACCTATTTTATCCGGACCATTTTCTATGCCGTTTCCTATGATGGTGAGAATATAAGCAAGCATGACAACATAAAGACCAACAACTATTTGGAAGTAATAAGTAGGAATACCAGATCCAAACATTGCTAAAAGACTGGTTCCTGCCATACCATCAGCACTTGCGGCAATTTTTCCTACTGAATCACCAAGCGTGCCCATAATCGAAGTAATAAGACTAGTAATACCTACAACTACTGCAGAAATTACTGGTGTTAAGAATAATGCTTGACTTTTCATGCTTGAAATAACATCACCCATAAGATCTTTGAGTCGTTCGTCAACTCGATGCATTTGTTTGATGTATTCTGAAACATTAATGATTGCTTGGCTTGCTACTTGCGGTCCTTTTCTACTAGACTCAACAAGTACTTTCATAGAGCTTTCAATAATGTCTGAAGGATAATAGTTGAGTGCTCCTTTTTCATGATCAAATATTGCTTGGTGCACGCTCATACCTAGTCGAGTAATATTTGCATTAACTAATGCGAAAAATTTTCCTGAAATGGTGCCTTCCATACTTACAGCTATTTTTCCAAATGCGGTTTCTGCAGGGATACCGTCGCCAAGTCGACTTCCTAGTTGAAATAATGCTGAAGAGAATTCAATTTCTAATGCTTTTGCTTGTTTACGTATTTTAATCACATTACCTGATTTGAGTCGGTAATATAATCCTACGGCAAGACCCACACCTAAAGGTATGCAAATACTCAAAAGCAGAGCTCCAAGACCAAATGGCCCTATCAACTTTCCAGTTGGCAAATCATCTGCATCTAATTCATCTCTATATCCTAAGAATTGATATTTCACAACTTGTTCTGGATTGTAAGAATCAACCATACCAAATCGAAAATCTCGTCCATCACCATTATCTACAATTCCATAATCAGGTAGTGTTGCAGCGTTCCAAATAAGAGGTAAGAGTCCTATAAATAAAAAGAAAATAAAAACAAGTGCTGCAAAGATAATTGGTTTAATGAATGTTTCTTGTTTGCCGAATTTTATAACAACGTTTTTATATTTTTTAAGTTCTGGATGTTTTATGGTAATATCTTCATCACCTGAACCTCCTGGTCTTGTTGATAAAATGTTTTTTCCTAAATAAAAAACTATTGCGGGAAGCGCAATATTATAAATTGCAAAAAGATGATACCATCGAAATTCCCCCATAAAACTAACTACTAAAGGAAGAATTACTAGCGTAAGAATAGGGAGTACAACACCCATCATATTAAGGGTAGTCAGAGGAGTTTTAAGACCGTGCGCATAATGCAACATTTTTTCATATGTTTCATCAAGCATAACACTTAATGCTTTATCAAGACTGCCTAATCGTCTGTCATTACTTGCTTCATAAAGTGATGATTGAATGAGATGTACACTTTCAACAAATTCTCGATTGTAGTTTTGCCATGTTTCAAGATAGGCGTTAAGGGATTCTTTGAGTTCATCATATTTTTCTGTTTCTACATCCCAAATTATCTTTCTCATATCAAGAGATAATGGTGGTGCTAAATGTTCTGCTGCAAAATTAATGGCTAGTTCTAAGTTTGAGGTGTGTCGCATATAAGTGACGATGTAAAAGATTGCAAGTACCATTTGATTTGATGCTTTCATTCGCCAAGAATTAGAAAGCATAAAGGGTAATTTTTGCAAAGGAATCATAACAAGTAAACCTGCAAATAATGCAAAAATAACAAAAAACATATTTCCAGTCCCGCCTAGTGCTGCTGGAATAAGATAGAAAATAATTGCAGATAATAAAATTATTAAAAGAGGGATAAATAATGATAAACTATAAACACCTGTCGGAGTGGTATTAAGATGACAAATATCGATTGCTTGTTGGAGGCGAGGTATCTTTTTCTCATCCGGCTTCATTGGCATAGTTTTTTCTGCTAATCGACAAATTTTTTCATAAAATGAAAGATGTTTCGGCATATACTGTTTTTTGAATTCTTCATATGCTCGAGAAGTAATTACTTCATCTTCAGTTAATTCGGATTTTCCAGCTAGTTCTTGTTCTAATCGTTGTTTGAAAAGTGAAGAAACTTGTTTTATCTTTGGATCGTCCATTCTAATGTTTATCTTCTTTTTGTTTGTTAAGAATTCGTTTGAGTTCTTTTTCTAGCCAATCATTCCATTCAAAATATACAGCATCGGGATTTTCTTTTCCTTCTCGTTTTACTATTTTTTCAACTGCTTTATGAAACCTATCATTTGCTAAAATAACAAATTCTGCTTCAAGTAGTTTGGGTAAGTTATACTCTTGACTTACTTCAAAAATTCGTTGTTTCATTTTTGCTCGGAGTTGTATGTTGTTCCACAATGCATCCCAGTTACCAGTGTACTCTTTGATTTTTGATGCAATATCTTTGAGTATTTCGCTTTCTCCATTGAGTAATTCTGGCGTTGGTTCAAGCTCATCTGTTGCAGCATTGTATTTCATTAAATCGACAAAACCTCCTTCTAAGTTCGGATCTTCTTGCCAATCTTTTCTCACTTCTGTTATTTGCAAAACACGCCTCATTTTATGTAGGCCGTCGGCTGATTTTATTGGATTTGCAATAATAATAATATCTGTTGCTTTAAATGACGTTTTTGGAATACCAATATCATTTACGAGTCTATCATAAATACCAAAAGGACTGTCACCATGAATAGTTCCTGCTACAACATTTGCTGCAGCACCCACCCTCATTGCTTCATAGAGCGCTTTTGCTTCTCCACTTCGAACCTCGCCAACAATTAGAGCAGAGTCACCAAGTCGAAGTGTGCTTCGAATTCCGTCTTCTGCGCTAAATTCTTCTCCTGATTTTGCTAGAGCACTTGCTACTTTAAGTGGTTGAATGTTAAATCCTAAAGCTCTCATTGATGACGTGGGAAGTTCAAGTGTGTCTTCAATAGTGAGTATTCTATGCCGTCGCATAATTTCAATAAGAAGGGATGAAAGAAAACTGCTTTTCCCGCTGCTTCGCGTACCGCAAACAAGCATTGTTCGAGTTCCGTCAATAAGAAAAGAAAGTAGTCCTGCTGTCATGGCATTAATCATTTTATATTTAATAAAAAGTGGCAAAGTCCATGGCTGATCTCGATGTCGTCGAAAAGAAAAAGCAAGACCTGTTGGATTAAGTGGTGCAGTAATTGTTGATGTTCGAACGCTCGCTCCTGGTAATTCTAATTCTGTATCTAAAATAGGATTTGCTTCATCTAGTGGTCGTCCTGAAATCATTCGTAGTTTACTTGCCCAACTTTCGCTATCGCTTATTGTTGGAAAAATATTAGTAATACAATCATCATAATCTGCATGTACAATAAAAATAGGTATCTCTCCTGGAGGACTATTCACACTAATATCTTGAATTTTTTCATCAGCTAAAAGCACTTCAACAAGTCCAAAACCAACCGTATATCGTACAAGTATCTTTGCAAGTTCATCATTATCTTCTTCAGAAAAAGTAATATTACGATGATTTGCAAGTTCTGCAAGTAAATCTTTTCCTACATTATAAAATACTTCACGCATGCGTTTTGGATCAGTAAATTCATCTCTATCTGGTTTATGTTCTGCTAATATTCGACGAGCAGTATCTAAAAGATCATAGAGCTCTTCACTTAGTTTGAATTCTGGGGGCATGACATGATAAAGATATTGTACTGACTCTGGTTTTTCAAAAATAACTATTTCTGTTTGACCTACAGTGTACGCTTCAAGCTCGGTTGCATTCTGGGGGTATTGGGCCATTAATTTGGTAAACATAAAATCTGGTTTTATAGTTGCAAAAAATATTCGTCTGTATGGATCTCTATTTCCTATTTCGTGCCCTTGTACGTATGGTTTTGCAACAGCAAAAAATTTCGTTCCTTCTATTAGCAGCAAAATGTAATCAAGAAGTTTAATATAATGTGTTTGACTTTGAATTAAATCAGGGGTTATTTCTTTTTCGAGCCGTATTTGTTCTCGTCTACGTATTCGTTTAATATGAACATAGCAAGAAAGAGGATCTTTTTTAAGATCAGTAAATAGAATGTGATGAAGTTCGGTATATTTTGAAGAAAGCGTTGTTGAAGAAATATTTTGTGCTAGCGAAGAATAGCTAAACAATTCCTTGTTACGTACTAGTTTTCCATAAAGATTTGCTAGTTCAGCAAGTAAAGTGACTTGCGCATAATCATATTCAAAATCATGTTTTTGCGAGAAGATTATTTTGGTTGCGGTAGGGTTTTCAACAAGCATGGTAATTGCTTCAGACATGGTTATCTCATCATCTTCAATAGATGGTATTCTTCCTCGCGCGTTGTAATCTACAAGCAAGGTTGTACCATCGCCTTCGCGATTTACTTCGTATTGTAGTTTTTTTTCTGGCAAAAAACACTCACCCTCTTTTCACTCCCTAGTGAATATGTTTAGAGTACTCACTAAGTACAAATAAAATGGCAGTTTCGTCGTATATAAAACTTTGCTTACATCAGCTCTGTTCAAAATCGTCTGCCTAACTGCCTGAAAAATTTTTTTAAGTTAGACGCAGTTCTTCTTCATCAACAAAATAAGGATGTCTAGCAATAATACTTTTGTAAACGTGGGCAAAGTAGCACTTCGCAGTATGCATTTCTCCCCCCATTTTGAACAGAGTCCTTACATCTCAACAATATCAACGATGAAATCTTAAACGAAATACTGTTAATAAGCAATCTAAGGAAGCGCTCCAATGAATGACCGCGAGCTAGAAGAAGTATTTGTCACGCGCAGTGCACAACAATAATATGTCGTCATTGACTTTGAAACGACAGCGCATAACATAAATCCTGCAAATATTTATAAGACAATAACATCCTTATATGGCATATGGCAGAACCAAAGCTATTTCCTGATAGTCCAACACCTGAAGAACATGTTACTAAACATCAGAATAAAGAAGAGTCTTTGCAGCCAATTAATACAAAAGTTAATGATATTGCAACTCGTCTAAAAATTCTTGAAGAACGTTACATAACGCTTCGTAGAAAATCACAATTAGGTGAGCAAAATCTTATTGATACGCAAAAAGATCATTTTGAAGAATTACAATTACTCAATGAAAGTTTGCTTGATGTTAAGCACACTATTCGTGATGTCACAGAAAAGGTGAGTCTTTTGAGTGATGAGATAAGTCGCTTTGCAACAAAAAATGAAGTAACTATTTTGCAACGATATGTTGAGTTTTGGGAACCTATGGATTTTGTGACGCGAAAAGAAATCAATGACTTCTTAAGAAAAAAATTAGGTGCAAAAAAATCCAACAGTCCTCGATCACAAAAAGAAGAAAAAGAAACAAAATAAATCAATAATATTTGCTAATGTTGTTTCATAGTATCGGTTATTCTAGAGAGTTCTGAAACATTTTCTGTAAATACAGGTAATACTTTTGCAAAGACTTTTTCCATCGCTTTTAGTTCTGCGCCGACATCAAGAATGTGCTGATCATATTCTCCAACTTTTCCAATGACTGCTTGATGCAATTTATCAAATTCATTTCGTAAATCTTTAATCTGTTGATCCATGGAAGCAAGACGAGTATCAGCAGTATTTTTCCATTCGATAATTTTGTTAATGTCTTTTACTAAGTCATTCCACTTTTCATCAATAATCGCTTCAATAAGCTCTTCATTAGTTGTTTGAAATTGTTGTGGTGATCCTGCTAAGGGTTGTTGAGGTGGCGGAGGAATTCCTCCCGGTATTTGTTGATTTGGTGGTGGTGGTAACATATTTCTCACTCTCTTTTTTATAAACTAATTATTCGGGTAATTGCGTTTTTGCAAGCATAATAACAGTAAACATACCAATAAGCATAAGCATTATCATGCCAAGGACTTTGGGATGCACTAATGTTTGAAGTACATTATCTCCAAAGTCATTAGACGCTGCAGCGGTCGGATTTCCTGCGTTTGTAGTAACTCCTGTTTGAATATCAGTAAAACTAGGATTATCATATACATCAACAGAAGTTGTATTATCATATGGTTGAACAGCTAAATAATCATCTTGTGGTGTCGTACCAGGTTGTCCTTCTAAGAGTCGTTGCCCAAAAGTAGATGATAACGAAACAACAAGAATAATAATAAAAAGGACAATAAGCACCCAGTAAACACTCGAATTTTTAATAAGACCCGAAAAAAAAGAGTCGTCCTCTCCGGTAAACATACGCACGACAAAAAATATCAAAAACAAAAAAACAACAAGAACTGTAAACCAGGGTGTCATCGTTGTAATTATTGTAAATGTATCTTTTGAGACAACTGCAAAAAAGGCAAAGGCTAAAGCCATAATAGCATATAGTCCTTTTGAGCCAGCCTTATCTTTTAATATATTCGTAACAAGAAAAAAACCATATACTACAGCAAAAACTACCAAGAATACAAAAATTCCTGAAAAGTGTTGAAAAAGACCTAAGTCCAAAAATGTTGCCATAGTATAATAACCTAAAATTATTTTATATTATTTTGATTGCTTTCAAAAAATTCTTTCAATCCTTTTGCGGCTGACTTTTTATCTTCAACCTTTTTCTCCGGAGATGAAATAAATTTAATGATAAGTCCAAAGACCAGTATTGCCACAACAAGCGGCATAATATCGCTATTTAAAATTCTCCACACCCACGAGGCATTTCTAAAAGTACCCATCGATGCAAGAAAAATACCTAAAACAACAAGTCCCGAGATAAGTGTAAACCAAACACCCACGCCTTTTGAGCCATCAGGTGTTTTTCCTGTCCACAGACCAATAGTTAAAAGCATCATAACGATAGCTACAAGAAGTAATCCCACGCCTGCTAATGATTCATTTATAATTTGAACAATTGTTCTACCATTAAAAAAGACCACGCCAAAAAAGTGCGAAAATAGTACTGAAAGTGCAACAACTAAAGCTATAACTGAGCCATATTTTCTTGTTTGATGTTCATTGCTACCCAAAACTTTTGTCTTTTCCATGACCGCAAAAACTATAGTAAATATTAAAATGAAAGGTAAAAGTACCTCAAACACGCCCCACGATTGTAGTGAGTAAATTAATCCATCAAATCCGCCGTAATAAGCCATTAATATCGCCTCTTCATTGTTTTATTATCGTATGTGTATTTAAATTATTCTTTGCTCTTCTCCGAATTACCTTTTTGTGGTCGTGCTATCCAAACCATAAAGCCAACAAAGACAAGCACCATGAGAATAGTCGCAACGCCTGCACTATCCCAACTTCTCAAAAGGAAGCTGTACAGAGCATCAAGCCAACCTAATGCGTTAAAGAGTATGAGTAAAATGCCTAAGGCACTGACAATCCAAAAGGCCATTTTCCATCCTTTGCCCATAGATTCTAAATTAAATTCTTTATCACCAGTGTGAGTGATACCTACTGCAAGCATAAACATAAGACCAGTAACAATTAAAATAACTGTATTTGCTATAACTTCACTAATAATTCTTACGAGTTGTGCAGATGCAACAACAAAAAATGCTGCTGAGAATGCGATGATGGCGTTTAAATTCTTTCTTGTGAAGCGATGTTCTGCGCCATTCGCATCTTTAACAACTTCTATTCCAAGAACTTTTGATTTTTCTAAGAAGGCAAAAAATAAGGTAAAAACTAAAATGAACGGTAAAACTACATCATAAACACCTATTTTAGCCATAAATGCTATTGTTCCTCCTAGAATAGTATCTGCCACGTATCTTACATTGCGCTTATGAGACTATTTAAAAGTTTCGCTTAAAAAAATGAAGAAAAATAAAGGCAAAGCGCGTGTATCTTGCAAAAATAGCGAGTTGAGTGGTTTCTTTTTTGACAAAAGAATTTATAAAGTACGGCTTGTTTATAGCCTATTAGAATGGGGTTACAAAACAGTAAAGAATTCAAACAAGAAATAGCTAAAATGCAAAGGCAGTATGAAAAAGACGATACTACTCGAGAAAAAATTATTTCTTTAGCAAGAATTGCGCTTAAACCTGCAAAACAAGCAATCTATGCAGCCCATAGAGATGATATTAAAGCGGCAGATAAGTTGTTAACACAAGCTAAAAATGCAATTAACACTGCAAAAAAAGAGCTAGAAGCATCTGGCCTACAAGATGTTGGTATGTTAAATGCAAGCATCGAAGAATACATTGAAGGTGTGTGTTATGTTTCTTTTGTTAAAAACAATACGCTTCCTTCGCCAAATCAACTCGGTCTTGCCTTCTCACCAAAAAATGAAACGTACTTACAAGCAATATGTGATTGTGCTGGCGAACTTTCTCGACGAGCTGTTGTTGCTGCAACAAAAAATGAGACTGCGGTAATCACAACTATTTATGAAACACTCAATGAATTGCTCGAAACATTTATGGAGTTTGATTTTCGTTCAAGCGAACTTCGTAAAAAAACAGAAAACTTGAAATATAGTTTAAATAAAGTTGAAGGAATCTTATATGACATTAAGGTGAAGGCAAGATGAAACGAACAGTCACAAAAAAGAACATGAGTAAGGTTTGGCAAATCGGAACAGGGCTTGTAATAATTATTTTATTACTTATTATATTGTTAGGAGTACAAAAACTAGTACAAACTGAGGAAAAAACAATGACCAATAAAAATTATGTAACCATAAGCACATCAAAAGGAGATATTGTTATAGCACTTAACAAAGAAGCAGCACCTCAAACCGTTGCAAATTTTCAACAATACGTCGAAGCAGATTTTTATAACGGTACTGTTTTTCATAGAATTATTGATGGGTTTATGATTCAAGGAGGAGGTTTCACACCTGATGGAATCCAAAAGCAAACAAACCCTCCTGTCGTGCTTGAAGCAAATTTAAGTAATGATCGTGGTACTATTGCAATGGCAAGAACAAATGATCCTCATAGCGCAACAAGTCAATTTTTTATTAATCATGTCGATAATGCATTTCTTAATCCATCTCCAAATAACCCTGGTTATACTGTATTTGGTAAAGTAGTAAGAGGTATGGATGTTGTTGATACAATTGCTAAAGTGCAAACAAGTACAAACCCCATGCCTGATTGGCCTGTTGAAGAGATACTTATTAAGAGTGTTACGTTTGGAGGAGAAACTGATGTATAGAACGCATACATGTGGAGAACTCCGAGTAAATGATGTAGATAAAGAAGTAGAACTCGCTGGGTGGGTACATACTATTCGAACTCACGGCGTTCTAACATTTATCGATCTTCGCGATAGATATGGAATTACCCAAATTGCAGCAGATAAAAAACTCGCTGAAAATATCACAAAAGAATCTGTTATTCAAGTTACAGGCAAAGTACTCAAAAAACCAGAAGCTAACAAAACGATTGCAACTGGTGAAATCGAATTAAAAGCTAAAACAATTATACTGTTAAGCAAGGCAAAGTCGTTACCTTTAGCATTAGATAACTCTGAAACAACTGAAGAAACAAGGTTAAAATATCGTTATCTTGATTTACGAACTAAACACATGCAACAAAATCTTATTCTTCGGCATAAAGCAACAATCGCTGTTCGAGAATATTTTGATAAAGAAGGTTTTTTAGAAATTGAAACACCAATTTTAGGAAAGAGCACTCCAGAAGGTGCTAGAGATTATCTCGTTCCTAGTCGCGTTAATCAAGGGAAATTTTATGCACTTCCTCAAAGTCCACAAATTTTTAAACAATTATTTCAAATTTCAGGTCTCGATAAATATATGCAAATCGTGAAATGTTTTCGTGATGAGGATTTGCGTGCAGACCGTCAGCCAGAATTTACACAAATTGATTTAGAAATGAGTTTTGTTGATGAAGATGATATTTACACGTTGCTTGAAGGTATGATTACTCATGTTTGGAAAAAAGCTATCAATGTTACTATTCCCCTACCATTTCCTAGACTCTCCTACAATGAAGCAATGCTCAAGTATGGCAGTGATAAACCTGATTTACGATTTGGTTTAGAAATTCAAGATGTAACTACATGGGCAAAACAAACTGAATTTACTATTTTCAAAGACGCTGAATGTGTCCGAGCAGTAAAAGTCAGCGAAGTTTTTTCTCGAAAACAAATAGACAATCTTACTAAAATCGTTAAAGTTTATGGTGCCAAAGGTTTAGCTTTTCTTAAAAAAGAAGATAAAGAACTAGCTGGCAGCCTTGCTAAGTTCGTAAAAGATACACCATTTGAACTTGCAAAGGGCGAAACCATGTTCTTTATTGCAGATAGTAAGCGCGTTGTTGAACCTGCAATTGGCGCACTTAGAACACATCTTGGTAAAGAACTTGATCTTATCAACAAAGATGAATGGAAGTTCGTGTGGATTACTCAGTTTCCACTTATGGAGTGGAGTGAAGAACGCCAGTCATGGGGTCCAATGCATCATCCATTCACTAGCCCAATCCTTGCAGATAGACACTTACTTAAAACTGCTCCTGAAAAAGCAAGTTCTCGAGCATATGATTTAGCTTTAAATGGTGTTGAACTTGGCGGCGGCAGTATTCGGATTCATGATAGAAAATTGCAAGAAGAAGTGTTTGACGCACTAAGTATTTCTCGTGAAGAGCAAGAACAAAAATTCGGATTCATGCTAGGAGCATTTGAATATGGCGCTCCACCTCATGGAGGTTTAGCGTTTGGTCTTGACAGAATGATTATGATGCTCGCGGGAGCTGAAAACATTCGAGAAGTCATGGCATTTCCGAAAAACAAAGATGCGCAAGATGTAATGATGAATTCCCCAAGTAAAGCCAGCAATAATCAATTAGATGAGCTTGGAATTAACATCAAAAAAAAGTAAGAGAAAAAAAGAAAAAATTTGAACTGTTCAAATCTTCCTTAATTATTATCTATTTACACAACCATCGTAAATGCTAAGCGTACATCTGAATCAACACCCACATAAGTCAATGCAAAATCAGACATATCAAAAACAAAGTCTGAGCTAAGGCTATTTTCTGTGATTGTTACCGGAAACGTAATGGATTTAGTGATTCCTCTAAAGCTTAGAAGTGCAGTCATCATACCAGCTGTAATATCTGTTGAAACGATAGTAATTTCGGGATATGCTTCGATGTTAAAAAAATCAGCACTTTTAAGATGATTATTAAGACCTTCAATCCCCGTATTCACACTTGCAGCTTGAATAGTTCCTCGTGCTCCTGTAATAACTCCGCGAGTAAATGTAATTTCGCCTTCCCAGGTATCAAAAGTTCCAATATGTGATTTAACTATGGCATACCCTTCAAATTCAAGAGAACTTGCACTAGGAAGTATGGGCATTGTTCCGGTAAAATTTTCAACTAAACCACTCCCAGGGCCATCGTGTTGAGAATTAGGTGTGACTTTTCCACAACCTGCGAATACAAGTAGCGCAATTATTAATACAATTAATAGATATTTCATAGATAATTCCTCCTTTCCTAGGAAAATCTTATGATAGTTACCTATAAAAACTTTGTGTAAAAAAGGGCGGCTGCACTACAAAGGAAATAAATATACAACCTAAACAGTTTTTAAGAACTACAGCTGAAAACCAAGTGATGAGCTTTGCTACAACAGTATTAAATTTGTCTTGGATTTAGGTAAACAGCACTTCTTGCGAAGTATACCTCTTCGCAGTAAAAAATGAAAATTCCTTAGAAAGAGAGATAGCAATACTACATAGTGCTAAATTATTATGTAAAGTAAAGAATGAGCTGATCATCTAATAAAACTCTAAGAAGAATTTATAAATGAAAAGAAGAAAAAATAAGCCATAGGTGAATTTGTGGCAATTCCAGTACGCGCAATACAATATCAGTGGGAGTCATTACTCTATCGAAAAGATGTATCTAGAAGCTATTCTTACAATCAAGAATTCGGTCCTTGTGTTCTAACAAGAGATAAAGACGATAACGCAGAAAAAGTCCAATTTACAGTTTATGTGAATGATCCAAATAAAGACGTTTATTTGGTAGGAGAGTTTAATGATTGGGGAAAAGACAAAGACGAGTTCAAACTTAATAAATTTGATACTGGTTTTCAAACGATAACGACCACCAGCGTTAAGCATAAAGATGCTTATTTATTCTTAGTAAACGATAACGGTCATGAATTTTTACTTCGAGACCCCGCAAGTGTTTGTTTTGATAAGAAAGGTAACTCTCAGTTTTGGGATTTTGACGATCCAAGTACATTCAAAAAAAAGTATGAAGGTCCTAACACATTGCATCGAGCAACAAAAATTCTACAAACAGATCTTCCAGGTCTTGTTGCTCAATGGTTTGAATGGGATGAAAACGCAGCAACAATTGCAAATACAAAAGAAGATTTATTCACCTATATTCGTACTTGTGGAGTGTTAGAAAAAGTACATGAGCTCGGATTTAATACTATTCAATTTTTACCCATTGCACAAAGTATTGATGGTGATAATTGGAAATTTCGTTATTTATCCCCCTATCCTTTTGCAGTGCAAAGAAATTGGGGAACTCCCGATTCATTTCTTGCATTAATTGATGAGTGTCATCGATTAGGTATTGCAATTATTACAGATATTATTTTAAGTCACAGCCCGCACAAACAGTACACGCTATTTGGTATGCGTGGTGAAGATGTTGGTATTCATCGTTGGCAAAGTAAACATAAGGAAGATACCTATCTTGAAGAATTTACCCCCTGGGGTACAAAACGTTTTCGATATGGCGATGAACACGTAAGAAGATACCTTGTAGAAAGTGCATTACACGTGCTCACTCGTTATGGTGTTGATGGATTTCGAATTGATAACGTAGATGGCATTTTGCGATATGGGGATGCAGGTCAAGGCGATGAGCGTCCTCATGGAAGATTATTTCTTCGAGAGCTTATCGCAGAAATCTATAAGCACAATCCTTTAGCACTCATTCATTTAGAATCTCATTATTTTTATGGAGATAACGCAAAAATGCTTGTTGCCCCTTTAGACAGTGATAATCGCGCACTCGGCGCAACCGCATATAATAGTTCTCGGCTCACCTATTATTTTCACAAAGAAATTATGCCAAAGACTGCAGAAGAAATTTCTGTTTGGCGTTTTGAGCAGATTCGTGAAGAAAAAGAATGGGGAAAATCTAATTCAACAATTGCTGATTTTCACAATCACGATGCGGCGGCAGGACTCATGGCCGAGCGCGCTACAGGTTCATATGCATATGATGCATTAATTCTTAAAAGACATAATTTATGGTTTCATGCTATTGGTAAAATAAAAATAATGGAAAGTATTATTGCATTTGGTTGCGAAGGAAGAATATTAGATTTACTCCAAACATTTCTTTTGCAAGAAGGTACATTTGAACATGACAGTAGTATTCATTGGGGTATGCTTAAGAATGATGAGCGTAGTCAAAAGATTGTACAATTTAAAAAAGAAATTAACAATGTACTCAATCACCCAGCATTTTGGTCAGAAAACACGTTGTATCGTAAATATTTAAATGTCGATGAGCAAAACAAGGTGCTCGTTATAAAACGAGAAGATAAAACAACTAATTCAAATGAAGAATTTTATATACTTATTAATTTGTCGTCTAAAGAAACATTTGATTATGCATTTGGCATTGAAGAAGTAGGTGAGTATGAACTCGTTTTTAATAGCGATGAAAAAGCATTTATGGGCACCGGCAAAGCACAACTACCAAAAGAACTCAAAGCAACAAAAACGCAACGATTTGCCTTATTTAAAGAAGAAATTCTTATTCCCAGTATAGCACCTTATCATGTACTGGTGTTTAAGCATAAAAAATGAATCTAAAAACAGAAATAAGACATCAAATGCACGCCGCCGCAATTAAACGTCTCGGCTCAGGCGGCGTTTTTATAGCTTTAGCATATGCTGCTTTTGAAACTATTTGGGCATTACTTGTATACAGTATTTTTCCAAGTAAAGCGGCTGTAGGTATTGTCATAGGCGGATTTTATTTACTTTTACTTTTATCTCTTGCATTTTTATTTCCCCTGTTTAACAAATTCTCTGCTCGAAAATTGCTTCTTACAGCATTAGCTGTTAATTCTGTTGTGATGATTTTTTATGCAGTTGTTTATTATTTACTACAAATTAACGCTGCAACAATCATGCAAGCACAAACATTATTTTTTACACTCGCAGCAATTAATGCAATCTTTATGGCCGTTCGTATCCAATCCATGGGTATTTTGCTTCGAATGAACAGTCTCAAAAAAGAAATCGATTCAAATGAGAATTTTATGTACATGTTTGCTAATGTTGGTTGGATTCTTGGACCGTTAATGGTCGGGATTGTCTCAAAAATATTCCGTGTTGATTTCTTAATTCTTATTATCGTTATGATTGCTGCAAGCGCATGTCTACTTATTGCAACCTATATTACGGCATTTTCTCAAAAAGTACTCAGACAAGAAAAACAAAAAAGAATGCAAAAAGTGAACGTATTTAAAAATTTAAGACTTTTTTTTAGTAATAAAAAAAGAATTGTGAGTTATATTCTAAGCAGTGGACTTGAAGTTTGGTGGACCATTCCTTACATTTTCATACCCATTGAGATGATAACAACATATGGTATGAACGTACAACATGTCGGCATTTTCATGTTCCTTTTATGTATCCCGCTTATCTTAATTGAATTTTTTATGAGGAAAAAAATCACTGTTCCCTTACGAGAAATTATGATGTTTGGTTTTGGTTTTGTCGGAACAATGGGTTTTATAGCAGTAGTAACTAATAACGTTTATGTTATTCTTGGATCGTTCATTATTGCTAGTTTTGGTATGGGTCTTTTAGAGCCAGCGACTGAAAGTTATTTCTTTAAAATCACAAACGAAGAAGAAAGTGAAAGATTTTACGGTTCCTTTATGACCTCGAAACATGTCGGTGGAACAATAAGTAAATTTCTTCTTGCAGGTGTACTTCTTTTTGCCCCGCTCAAAATAGGCATCATATTAATTTCTATAATTATGATTGTTTTTGCAATCATCGCCGTTGAACATAAAAAGAAGAAACATAAAAAAAGTTCTACAAAAAGAAAAAAATAAATTTAAAAATGAGTTTAGAAACAAGACAACAAATTATCGCTCTTCTTAACGAAAAAAATATTTCATTTAAACATCAACAACATAAGACAATTAAAAAAACAGCTATCCAAGCAGCAAATATTCGAGGAAGTGAACTGGGCGAGGGTGCTAAAGCGCTCATTTTAAAAACAAAATCAGAAAGATATATTCAAGTTATTCTTCCAGCAGACAAAAAAGTAGACCTTAAAGTAATAAAAAAAATTGTTGGTGAAAAAAATATTTCTCTAGCAAGTCCAAATGAGGTGTTGACGTTAACTGATTGTGTTCTTGGAAGTGTTCCTCCTTTTGGCGTGCTTTGGAATATTAAAGTTATTGGCGATAATAAACTACTTGAAAAAAAAGAAGTTGTGTTTTCTGCTGGAACCCTTCAAGATTCTATATACATTAAACCTAAAGAATTACTTAAATGCAATAAAGCTCGAGTAGAAAATATAAGTAAAGAAGAATAAAAAAATATATTTAAAAATGCGTTCCTCGAACAGGTACAAAGTCTTGCGGCGCATCAGATTTTTTCATGGTTGTATAAATTTGCATAAGTTCATATAAATCTACTGAACACTGCGTTAATTCTTCTTCTGCTTCGTCAACAGCTCGTTCTTGTACCTTTTTCCAAAACCATCGTTTTGCAAGTTTTAAAAGCCAGTGTTTGTTCCATACATTTTGAGGATTGTCATCATCATGAGAAAAATGCATGTAAAACGCTGCATTAACTTTAAATTCCCCATTATTGAGTTTTATTTTTTTACCTTCGTGCATAAATTCTTTTTCACCCATTACTAGAGTTTTCATATCCCATTTCAAATAATACATAAGCGTTCCGCCAAAATCATTTTTTGGTTCTTTGTACGCTCGCCACCAAATATCGTGATTCAAAGCACCATTATCAAGAGTTTGTTCTGAAAAAAGTGTTTCATAGTCCCCTCCCCCTCGTTGCAAATCTTTCCATCCTTCATGTTCCATAAATTCATGTAAGCGTTTGTAAAGAAGTTCTAAACTAAATGTTTCTTTAACAACAAATTCCCAAGTAATAAAAGCATTTCCTTCGGTTGTTTCTCCAGGTATTTTTGCAGGTAATTTGATGCCCATGATATGTTCCTTATAAGTAAGACATTATAATCTTTTCCTTTGGGAAGAGATAACTAAACTAAAGTAAAGCGGAGTGATGAAACCAACAAGTACAAGTATAATAATTTTAAGAAGAGTTGAAAATGGAAAACTTCCTATGTGCGCAACGTATGCACCGCCTCCGACCAAAATAAGAAAGGGGATTGCAGAAAGTGTTTTAAGAGATGTAAAAAAGGTTTTCTTCTCAGATGGTTCAAGAAGTTTGTTTGTTAAGAGTCCTTGAGCAACGCCTAAGATGCTCGAACCAAGAACGCCAAGAGATACTGCTAAAATAACTGCATAAAAATGAGGGTTATAAAGAAGAGCTAAAGGAACCATAGTCATAAGAAGTGTTCCAAAAACAAACATCGGTGCTAGTCCCGCTCGTCGTTGTACAAATCGAGTAAACCAAGGACTTAAGAGCGAAACAAAAATCGCTATACCAAAAACAAGTGCGATGTTTAAAAAGCCTCCAAGATAGCTTGTTTTGTAAAAATCATAAATTATGTATCCATAAAAAGTCGTTCCCAAAGTATGAATAACACCAATAAAAAGCGATCCTAAAAATAGTAAAGTAGAGTATTTACTAGAAAAAAATTGTTTTGCTTTTGAAAAACTTTCATGCAAATACGATTTAAAAAAAGTAAAAAGGGAATACTGTTTTTTTTCTGCTGCTTTAAGTGGTGTTTTAGCAAGAATGAACCCTGATAAAATAAACATAATTGCTGCAAGTTCAAACACAAGAAAATAACCAGTGAGTGGAATAACAACCCCCAGTAGTTCTATGCTTTGGCCTTGTTTGAATGTTTCTAATAAAAAACCTGAAAGAATAAATGCTAACAAAGTAATAAGTAGTCCATAATGACTAATGCTTCGCAAAAATCGTGATCGTTTTTCGTGTTTTAAATGTGTATCTACAAGTTGTACATGTAAATGGCCATAAGCAACAACACCTATACTCCCCAATAACATTGAAATAGCAAAAAGTGCTGTTGAGGATAATTGTATTCCTAAAAGTATCCCTAAGAAACTAAATCCAAAAAGGATTCCTGCCGTACTAATAAATCGTTTTCCCAATGTGTTAAGTTGCGAGAATTCTTTAATAAAAGCTGCAAGAAAATCACTAATAATATCTCGAAATGCATTAATTATGCCAACTAGAAAAGCTCCGGCGCCAGTTAAAAAAAATAAGATGTTAATAAATTGGTGTGCACCTAAACCATAACCTAATCGGTCAAGAATCTCTCGTTGTGCAAAAGCTTTGTTTAACATCCTAAACCTTGATTTATTGTGTTCCATTACTTCTAGGTTAGTTGAAGTATATGATTCGTCAAGCTCTTGGTCTGCTTGCTCCTCCATCAGGTCTTGTAAGTCACTCATATGATTATTTTGTTAAAAAATCCTTATTTAAAACCTTCGTTTAAAAAAGGACTGGTTTTCTTACCCCTCGCAAGTAGTTTTCAGTATATCGTTACGAACTGTTAGGGAGAAATATTTATAAAGAAATTTTTTTGAAAGAATACATATGGGTATAGGTGTAGCTCTAAGAAAATTTGCAGATTTATCTAATAAACAAGCTACCGCTTCTTGGACAATTAATATCCAAGAAGAAATTATAGCCCCCCCAATTACCTATAAAGATAATATAATCATTGGAACACGTAAAGGCAAAATCATACAGCTTGACGCTAAAGGCCAGATTATGTGGACATTTTCAGCTCATGAAAAAGTAGGAAGTAAAGAAGCGCTATTTCTTGATGAAGATAACGTATATGGTATTAATGACAAACCACTTGCATTTAGCATAGAAAATGAAGATAGGTTTCTTGCAGTCTCCGAATTTGGAATACTATATTGTATTTCTCAAACAGGTAAATCCCTATGGAAAGTAAAAACCGGCGGCCCTTTACGCGCATCACCAGTTATCGCTTCATTTGCACAAGATAAAAAAAGAATTTTTTTAACATCACATGATGGATTTATCTACATTATTGATTTTAAAGGTAACGTTGAGCATAAGTTTGAAGTCTACGCAAGTATAAACACAAGACCGATAATCACAGGAAAACTCATCATTGTAAGTACAATTAAAGGTGAAGTCATAGCACTTAATCATGAAGGTCAACCAGTGTGGAAATTTAAGACTGGTGATAAGATATCTGCACATATGAGTATTAGTGATTTGGGTAATGGAGCGGGACCTGTTATCCTTGTTGGATCTGAAGATAAAAAATTATATGCATTAAATTTAGATGGCGAACCAGAATGGTCATTTTTAACAGAAGGAACTATTCTAGCACAACCTATTGCATGCGATGTCAATAATGACGGTCAGCAAGAAGTTTTTTTAGCATCATGCGATAATAGTATTTATTGTCTCACGCCGTTTGGAGAAAAACTTTGGAGTTATGAAACTGATTTTTGGATTACGACAGCTCCTTTAGTTGGTGATATTGATGATGACGGAACTATTGAAGTTGTTGTAGGCAGCCTTGATAGTAAAATGTATGTTTTTGATAGCGAAGGCAGTTATAAAGTCGATTATGTTCCTGGTCTCGGAGGCATCGTACACCAAACAGGTCATTATTCAGGAAATATGAATAAAGATGTCGGAGAAAACAAAGGAAAACTTTTTTGCGAATTTAAAGCCGATGAGGAGATTATCGGATATACATATCTAAAAGCGAGCAAAACAATCATTGTAGCAACCAAAAAAGGGAAAATATATAATATAAAAGTTAATTAAAGAGTACTAAGAGAGGTGAAAGTTTGTGGCAGAACCCATAGTTAAGAATAAAAATGAAATTCAACGTGTAAAAACACATATCAAAGGTCTTGATGAGCAAATGCAAGGGGGTATTCCTAAAGGGCATATCACCTTAGTTGCTGGTTCTGCAGGTACCATGAAATCTTCTGTTTCATTTAACGTCGTTTATAACGAAGCCGTACTTAATAAAGCAACTGCGTTGTATTTATCATTAGAACAATCATACTCGTCAATTATTAATCATGTTATTAACATGGATTATGACTTAACAAAAGTTAATCTTGTCATTATTCGAGAATTATCAAAAATTGAGGAAGATATCAAAAAAATTAAGCAAGGCGTGGGTAATCTAATCATTGTTGATGTTGCTTGTATTCGTAAAGAAATTAAAGACGTAAAACTTGAAGAAAACAGGAGTTGGCTTAATGTTATTAAAAATATCATTAAAAAAATTAAAACTGAAAAACCGCTTGATTTGTTTGTCTTAGATTCAATGAGTGCACTGTATGTGTTATCTAAATTTAATAACCCTCGAATTGAATTATTCTATATTTTTGAGTTCCTCAGAGATTTAAATATCACATCATTTATGTTAACAGAAACGCCTCTTGATGGTTCAAAAATTGGCGAGTATGATGAAGACTTCTTAAGTGACGGCATTATTTATATCAGACTCAATTCTTATCGTCGAAAACAAATTAGGGAAATTAACGTGATGAAAATGCGTACCACCAGTTGTAATCACGACACGTTTAGTTTAGAATTTAAAAACGGTCAATTCTATGCCGAGTATGGCGGTCAAAACCCTCTTATGTAAACATAAAAATCCTGCACCATATTGCTCACTCTCGCCCTAAAAGGATAAGAAAGATGTAATAGTTGTATAAGTTATAGCTTTGCGTGATGCCAAAAATGTCAATCTAAAGGGGAAAACAGTAAACCATTAAAAAAAATTCTTTGAAGTAAAAGAGAACAAAAAAATTGCTTCAGATATATAATACGCTAAAAGCAGTTAAATGATTAAAATAAGAACTGTGTAAAACCCCTTAAAAAGAAGTAAGCTTTAAGTAGCTCAAGAACTTTTCTTCAGCTATGAAATTCGTTCATTTTGCTGATTGTCATCTTGATGGGTATCGTGAAGAAAAGCTTGCAAAATTAGGTTTTGAACATTTCCAATTTGTCATTGATTTTGCACTCGAAAAACACGTTGATTTTGTTCTCTTAGCTGGCGATTTATTTAATACCGCTCTTCCTCGCATCGATACATTAAAAGAAACAGTTATCCAGCTTAAAAAATTACAAGATGCTCAAATTCCAATTTATGCAATTCCAGGCAGCCATGACTTCTCACCACACGGCAAAACCATGTTTGATGTGCTTGAAAAAGCAGGTTTACTCAATAATGTAATGAAGGGCAAAATTAATATGCAAGGATGCTTGGAATTAGAGTTTACTATCGATAAAAAAACCAATACACACCTTGCAGGCATCATTGGGAAAAAAGGCATGCTAGATAAACAACTCTATGAAAATCTCGCACCAATTCGACCAGTTAAAGGTGCTCCTAATATTTTTCTCTTTCATACAAGTATCACCGAACTCAAACCTACAAATTTGGAACTTATGCAAAGTGTTGAAGTTTCTATTCTTCCTGCAGGTTTTAATTATTATGCTGGTGGTCATGTCCACGTTGTCAAAGAGTTTTCAAGTTTGAGTTACCAAAATGTGGTATATCCAGGACCAACATTTCCTAACAACTTTGCAGAACTTGAAAAATTACGTAAAGGAAGTTTTATTTTTTATGATGACGCCCAAGATTTTGATGGTAAGTGTTTCAAACATGTATTTATTGAAAAAAAAGAAGTGCTCTCGTTTTCTATTGATGTTACGAATAAATCACCACTCCAGGTCCAAGAAATAATACTGCAGGTCGTAAAAGAAAAAGAACTCAATCAAAAAATAATTCTTTTCCGCTTTGCAGGAAAACTTGCCGAAGGCAAGCCCGGAGATATTGATTTTAAAAGCGTGTTTCAAGAATTATATGTGAAGGGCGCATTTATTGTGCTTCGCAACACATATAACATGACCGCACCGCTTCTTAAAGATATTGAAATTAAAGACGGAACTACTGAAGAAATCGAAGCAGAAACAATCAGCGAACATCTCAACCAAATTTTATTTCCTAAAGAGCTTAATGAAAAAGAAATTATTAATCAACTCCTTAAAGAACTTTCTATCGAACAAATGGATGGTGAGAAAAAAACAACTTTTGTTGAGCACATGCAAAAAGTCGCTCAAAATATTCTAGAAAAATAAAAAAAGAAAAAACTACGCCAGAACACTATAGCTCAAAGAAAGATAAAAACGAGAAATCCCGTATCAATAACTGCTATTATGGTTTAAATCGTAACATGGTTCTTGGAAAAGGAATCGCGTCTTTTATGCTTTCTAAACCACAAATCCATTGAATTACTCGTTCTAATCCAACACCATAACCTGAATGAGGAACGCTCCCATATTTTCTTGTGTCAAAATAAAATTCATAGGGAGTTAAATCTTCTTCTCCATCCGCTTGCAGTCTTTCTTTCATATACTCAATATCCAAACTTCGCTGACTCCCACCAATTATTTCAACACCCGTCTTTGGTGCCAACATATCAAAACATAAAGCTTCATCAGGAAATTTGGGATCTCTTGGCTTATAAAATGCCATTGCTTCAACAGGATAATGAGTTACAACAACAGGCGTATCAAAATGCTGCATTATTGCTCTTTCTTCTTCTGTTCGTAAATCTTTTCCAAAAGGCACAACAATCCCATCTTTTTCTTTAATTAAAGCAACTGCTTCTCTGTACTTAATGGTTGGCCAATCATTTTGAGCAATAGCTATTAATGCTTTATGATCTTGACCTAATAATTCAAATTCTTCTCTGCAAAGTTTTGCTGTTTGAAGTATACAATATTTTAATTCTTTTTTTGCAAATTCGGATACTTGATATAAATCCATCCAAGCAGCTTCCATTTCAACCATCCAAAACTCGCTTAAATGTCTTGAAGTTTTACTTTTTTCGGCTCTAAACGTGGGCGAGGTATTGTAAATTTTTTCCAATGAAAAAATTGCAGCTTCACCATATAATTGCCATGTTTGAGCAAGATAGGTTTTTTTATCATAAAATTTCACTTCAAAAACCGTACTTCCCCCTTCGCTTTGCATTCCCTGTAAAATGGGCGCATCAAATCTAAAAAATCCTTCTTTTCTAAAGAACTCTTCTCTTGCTTGAACATAAGTACTTCGAATTTTAAGTATTGCAGTCATTTTTCTAGTTCTAAGAGCTAAATGTCTATTATCTGCTAAAAATTCAGGTGTTTGATCTTTACCTATGGGAAATTGATCACTTTCTCCGATTACTTCAAAACATTGTACAGCGATTTCGTACCCGCTAGGCGCCCTATCATCTTTCTTAATAGTGCCCGTTATACTCATGCTTGTTTCAATTTGTAATTTGTCTGCAATATCGAATTGTTCATCACCGACAAAATCTCGTTCTATAACACATTGTATAATTGCTGAGCTATCTCGTAGCATAATAAACTTGAGTTTCTTGCTCCCTCGCTCTCGATGTACCCAACCACGAATAGATACTTCGCCTCGACCTTGAGTCATTGCTTCTTGTATGGATAAATAGTTCATTAACATCATTCCTCGTTTTTTGTATAATTGTTTATTTATTATATAAAAATGAATATATATGGGCACATTTGCTCCTTAATAAGAGTTTGTATTACCCACCTATGAAAGCTAGAAATCGATTTTACGAGCGATTAATCATGCTATAAACTATCTTAAACATTAAGCTGTCCTTGTCTGTAGTTTCATAGTATGCGTACATAATAAAAAACGATAGTAAAGAAGCATTTATAAATTTTTGTAGATATAAGCCCTGTTTAGAATAGTTTGGTTATACTGCCCAAAAGATTTCTTAAGACAAACAAACGGTAAGTGTTTATGAGTAAAAAAATATTATTTTCTTGATGTCTGCTAGTTGCTTTTTGACTGTTTGTTATTTAGATAAGAGCATTATTTTGCAGCATATAAAACAATTCATTTCCAAAAAAATCAGGATAAATAATTAATTTCCTTTCCAATCCAAATAAAATTTTGCTTGATCACGCCTCTCCGCTTCCATATAACGATGTTTAATATTACTAGAGAATTCTTTGTTTTCCTTTCCACTAAAATAATCATCTAAGAATTGCGTAGCATATTCTTTGTAGTTATTTTTTTGTATTGCTAAGCGAAGTTCGCAAATAAGATTATGCATAAAATGTAGATTGTGAATAGTTGCAAGCTTATATCCTAACAGCTCGTGACTGCGAAGTAAGTGATGTAAATATGCTCGAGAATATTTTTTGCAAGTTAAACAAGTACATCCTTCTTCAATTGGTCCTTCATCTTCTTTATACTTGACTTTTTTTATGGCGATACGACCGTGTCGGGTTAACATGCTACCGTGACGCGCATTTGATGTTGGATAAATACTATCAAAACAATCAACACCAAGCCCTACAGCGCGAACAACATCGGGAGGACTTCCTAAGCCCATAAGGTATTTTACTTTATCTGCTGAAAAATTTTTCACACTTTCTCCAATCATGTTCATAAGTTCTGCTCGACTCTCACCAATAACTAGTCCACCAAGCGCAACACCATCAAAGGCCATCTCGTTTATTTTATGTGTGGAAAATCTCCTGTATTCATCACGTGTTCCGCCTTGCGCTATTCCAAATAACAATTGTTTACTTCCTAATTCTTCTTTTAATTTTTTATGATGCAGGAGACTTCTTTTTGCCCATTCATGAGTTCTTTTTATTGCATCAACATATGTTTTACCATCAAGTCCATAATGAGCTACATCGTCTAAGGTCATTGCAACATCTGACCCTAATTGTAATTGATTCTCCATCGCTAGTTCTGGCGTATAAGTATGTTTTTTCCCCCATTTATCTTTAAAAAGTACGCCTTGATTAGATTTTTTAATAAGAAAATCTTTGCTAAGTACTTGAAAACCTCCACTATCTGTAAATATGGTTTTCTTAAACCCTGTAAACTTGTGAATGCCGCCAATTTTTTCAACAATATCAATTCCCGGTGCTAAAGAGAGTAAAAAAGAATTACTTATCATTGCCTGATAACCAAGTAAGTCGATATCATCTGCGGCCATTGCTTTAACGCTTCCTTTACTAGCCACAGGCATAAAAAATGGTGTCAAGACATCTCCATGAAGAGTTTTAAGTTTACCTACTCTTGCTCGACCATCAGTATGTAAAATCGTAAATACCATCGTTTAATAATAGAAAAAGATACTGATTTATTAAAATGATTATTTATTTTCTGCGAGAAATTTAATTACTTCGCTTGCTTTTTTATTTTTAAGAACTACTTCTCGAAGTGCATGGGAAATGCCGAATGGTTTTGTTGCTTGCCAAACATTTCGTCCAATTGCCATGCCTGTTGCACCTGTTTTCATAATTTCTTCGGCTTGTTGAACAAACGATTTTGATTCTACTTTTGTTCCGCCCGCAGTAAGTACTCTTGATCGTCCAGCATTTTTAACTACCCATTTATATCCTTCAGGATCATCATTATATTTTAGTTTAACAAAGTCTGCACCAAGTTCAAGGCCTATTCGCGCAGAATAGGCTAATATTTCTGTAGACATGTCATTTCTTACCGCTTGTCCTCGTGGATACATCCAAGCGATAACTGGAACACCATAATCGTGTGCTTGTTCAACTATTTTGCCAAATTCGGAAAACATTTCAGGTTCCCTATCACTTCCAGGATAAACAGTGTATCCCACTGCTGATGCGCCGAGTTTTATTGCTCTATCTACAGAGCATATTTGTCGAGAAATAGGTGTTAAATGAGGAATGCTTGTTTTTCCATTCAGTTTAACAACAAGTGGAACTTCTTTGTATGCTTCATGATAATATTTTTCAGCAACACCTGATTGTAAGATTATTGCGTTGTAATGAGATTCTAATGCAATATCAAGAATGTATGTTGGGTCTATATTTTTAAGATTAAAATCTTCAGGACCATGTTCTAGTCCTTGATCACACGCAAGCATTATGGACTTATTATTTTTCATTAATTTTGACGTGTTAATTCTCACTTATTTCACCCACTTTTTTATGAAGATAATCGAGCAACAGCTCACTCATGACTTGTTTATCGTGGCACTCATTTATAAGTCTTGCGAGTGTATTTTGATGAAATACGTCCTTAAGCCAATTTGCAAAATCGTTTCGTTCATTAGTCACATGATAAAAAAATACTTCATCAGGCATAACAGGCAAATAATAACCCAATCCTTCCACGCTAGCTATTTGTTTTCCATTGTTACACTTGAATTGTTGTGAAACAGTGGCAATATGAAATTGTGGAACTGTTTCATCTAATACCACATTATTCGTTCCGACTAGCTCTTGTTTAGAAAATGTTCCTTGAAAGTGTTCTGCTCTGTTAAATGCTTCTTGTTTAGACAAAATAGTCTCTTTAGCACCATGAGCACCAATAACGCTTTCTGCTTGAACCATAGCTAGTTTAAGACTGAATTCTACAGATTGTTCATAAAAAAGTCCGCTAATAAATCCTGCTGCAAACGCATCACCAGCTCCAGTCGTTTCAACCACCGTAACTGTTGGTGATGAGTGTAGAGTATAATGCGTTCCTTTATGATAACAAGTTGCTCCTCGAGAACCATCGGTAATAAGAACATATTCAAGGCCATAGCTTCCTAATGCTTTTGATAATAAAAGCGCGTCTCCTTTTTTTCCTAGCAAGAGTTGAGCTTCTTCTAAGTTTAAAACAAGCACATCACAATAATCAATAATATCTTGAAGCGCTCGTAGACCTAATTTTGCTTGATAATCAGAAGGATTAAATGCTGTTTTCATACCGCGCTCTTTTGCAACCACGAAAAGTTGTTTAAGTGTTGCAAATGATTGTTCTACCATTGATGAAGAATAAAGCCATGTCGCATTTAGTTTCTCGTAGGGAATTTCTGTTGGCAAAAGTAAGTTGTTTGAACCTTTGAACGTAAGTATAGTTCTATCATGTTCGATGGAATCTAGAATAATGGAATATCCTGTTTTTCCTTCCTGAACACCAATAAAAGTTATATTTGCGTGAGTTAGTAATTGAAGTACTTTTTCTGCGTTATCATCATTTCCGAGTTTTCCTAAAAACGCTGTTTGGCAACCCATTGTTGAGAAAAGATACGCAGTGTTTGTTCCACCACCACCAATATGAAAATTTAATTCAGAAACAACAATTTTACTGCCAGAAGGATACGCAATAAGATCTTCTTCTCCATCTTTAGTAACTATTTTCACAAGAGAAGAAGCTGTGTTTGCAAAAACATCAACGGTCGCGCTACCCACAGTAATAATATCAAACAATAAACCTTCACCTCTTCTATTCTGTGAAGAAAGCCCGTTTATAAATGTTCTGTTGGAAAGGGGTTTGTCCCAAGTCTCTAACTTTTTAGAAAGAAATATATGCTCCCACTGCCAAAAGTAGCATTGTGGGAGGGAAAAACAGATTGAGGCTGTTTTTCCAATGAAGAAAAAAGATAGATTAATTAAAAAAGTTAAGC
>JAIPJP010000013.1 GCA_021734105.1 Candidatus Woesearchaeota archaeon | reverse complement strand
CAAAACTATTGGGAATTTCTTTAAAGGAATTAAAACAGGTTTTTCTCAAGTATTTACGCCTGAAATAATTGATAATCTAAAGAATGCATTTGTAAGAAACTTTGGAATAATTCAAAACGAAGCAGGTAATCTTGGAGTAGTCTTTGGAAGAATACTTGGGAGCATGGTTAAAGGTGGGGCTGAACTTATAACTAGAGTATTAAATTCAGACCTTATAGAAAATGCTAGTAAGGCATTTAAGAGAATTGGAAGTGTCCTTGAAAAATTAGGTCCTACTATTGGTGCAGTTGCTACTGGCTTTGTTTTACTATCTCCCATTTTAGGTCCTTTATTCTACATTGGTGGAAAAGTAGCGAGTGTATTTGGATTCTTAATATCATCAGTTATTGGATCAGGAAAAGCAATCTCTGGACTGATTGGTGGAGCAGGAAAACTTGGAGGATCTTTGGGGGGTATTATTGGAAAGATCACAGGGGTAGGTGCAACTGCAACAAAGACAACAGCTGGAACTGCAGGACTTCTTGGAAAACTTGGGGGTCTTGGATCTTCAATAGGTGGAGTATTCTCTGCTATTGGGTCTGCTTTAGGTGTAAGTGCAGGTGTAGCTGCAGGTATTGTGGTTGCTGTGATTGGAACAGTTATCGGATTTATTAATCAAGTGAGACAGAATTTCTTAGGACTAGGAGATGATTTTAAAACAATTTTCGGAGCTATATGGACAGTTCTCAAAGCTGTTGGGTCTGCATTAAAAGAAAACCTTATCGATATTGGTGGAATGCTTAAACCAATTTGGGAGGGTATCAAAGACACTTTCAATGGACTTGGCAAGATCTTGGGTGCATTGGTAGCCTCAGTTATTCATCCTTTTGCAGAAGGACTTAGAAGATCTGGAGATGAGGGGCTTAAAGCTGGAGAGATAATCAAAGGTGCAGTTACTCTTATGCTTGCTCCATTAAGAATTGCATTAACTATTCTTGGAAGTTTACTAAAAGCAGTTGGAGCAATAATCAATTTTGTAGCCACAATCATTGCAGGTATTGTTGAACTTGGCTTTGCTTTCCAAGACGCATTTAGGAGATTTAAAACAGAGGGATTTTCTGCATTTAAAGGAGTTGGAGAAGTAGCTAAAAAGATTGGAATATCTATTCTTAAATCATTCATAGGTGCAATTGATTCAATCATAAATATATTCATAGATCTAATTAATGAAGTCGTAAATATAGCGAAAAAGATTCCTTTACTTAACAAAGTAATTGATAAAAATTTCAAAATAGATAAGAATGTACTTGGTAATCTTTTAGGATTCAGTAAAGAAGCTGAGAAGACAGTTGACAAAATTAAAGAAACACAAGATGTCTTAACGGAAGCACCAACAGCAATACATGGCATTCAAGCAACTCAATCATTTTTACCAGGAATAAATGAAGGAAATACTGCTGGTTTAGGATTCTCAAGTTCAGCAATTGAAGCAATGTCTACAAACAGTGATGCTATTACAGCTTCGGCAGTAGATCCATTTAAAGAAGCAAGTATCCAAGCATCAGACTTTGGATTTACTTCTATGGAAAATTACTCTGCTCCGTTTAGAGATCCTGATGCAATATCTTCAATAAAATCAGATATTATGTCAGTATTTCCAAGTCCTGAACAAGCATCTCAGCAAGGGAGAGATTTTGGTAAATTCTTCTTTACAGGTTTGGCTAGTGGGATGCAGGAATTATCTGGAATCTTTCAACAAAATATTTTACCTATTTTTACAACTATGAATGAAGCATTGAAAACATTTATTTCAGCTTTCTTGAGAAACTTGTTTGTGCTAAAATCAGTTCCACCATTCTTCTTGAAATTAGCAACAAATATTTACAGAATATTTGTTGGTGGATGGCAATCTACATTCAACATGATTGCAGACATTACAGAAACTGTAGTCAATAGTATGCAGAATAATCTAGAAATATTTTATAATAATCTAGTATCAATAATTAACAGATTAATTTCTGAATATAATCGAGCTGCAGATATATTAGCCAGAGACATTACTAGAACTCATAAAAGCACAAGATCATATACTGACAGTAAAGGAAGATCAAGAACTAAAACCACTTACAGAACTGAGACTCTCTACAAAGGAGTCAACATTCCAAAACTTGCCCAATTCTCTAATGTTAAACTGGATAAGCTTCAGCTAGAGAGAGCTATAATACCTCAGTCTCCTGTAACTGTAGATGCTGGTGGATTCAATGTCAATATAGAGAATCTTAACACTTCAAGTGAAACTGACAAACAGAGATTATTCTCAGAAATTGATGCGTTTATTGCTAATAAACTTGGAGGTTTAGTAAGATTATGAAAATAACAAGTCAAGATAAAAGTATAGATCTCTTTGTATTTGACAATGAAGAAAAAGCAGTTGTTACTTTAGAAACTACTGATAAAATTGTATGGGTTACTCATGAGATTCCAAATAGAGCAGGAAATATAAAACACTTTATGGGATCAGGTGATGGCGACGTTCTTCTTACAGGCAAATTATTAGGACTGCAACCAACGAAAGCAGATAACAAAACAATTCTTAGAAATCTTGCTCTAGCTGGAACTATTGTTTACTTTGATACTGAAGGATATGAACCTGCTCTTGATGGACATTATGTGATAACAGAAATTAGTATCCCTGAAACAGGAGGAGAACCTTGGGAGTTTACTATTACACTCAGTCAATTCAATAATTAAGATCCAAGATGATTCAAACGCACAAACCATTAAACAAGATCTATGTAGACATAGGCAATGGGTGGCAAGACATAAGTAGATTCATCACTAAATGGGATGCAGTAAAAAGTGTGACTTCACAAACAGATACTGCATCATTAAACTTTGATTACAACGCTTTACAATATATACAATCTTTTGATTCTTCAGCTAAGATTAAAGTCCTTGCAGGTTATGATTCTGAAAACTTAAAACTTTACTTTGATGGTTTGATTAAGAACATTAAAAAAACAAATACGAATGAAGATTTCGACGTGGAAGCAGAAGATTATTCTGTTTTCATGCTTAATAGAGTTGCCACATTTGCATTTAGTAATACAAAAGCAATAGATATTATCAAGCATGTTCTTTCAGTTAAAATTCCTGAATATTCATGGACTGATGATACTTTTGATGATCATGAGTTCATAGTTGATAGTATCGCATTTGAAGATAAACCCATTCATGAGATTATAGATTATCTTGCTAATCTTATCGGTGCTGATTTTTGGGTTACAAGTGACGGAGAAGGCAATATAATATTTCATTGTAAGCAAAGAAATAGTATTGAGTCTGACTTTGTTCTTGAAAGAGGAGTTAATCTTAAGGGATTAATTTTCATTGAAGATAAAAGCCAAATGGCTAATAGAGTTATTGTTCAAGGAGATCAAAAAGAATTTTCAACACAACAGAATTTCTTAGGGACTGGAGAATTAGTGGATTTCTATTTGATTTTTAGACCACATAACGTGAGAGTGACTGTTGATGGAGTTCCTTTAAATGGGGGCGTCGAAGGTATTTCTCAAAATCCTGAGTTTTATGTTGATTACTATGAAAAGAAAATCACCCTAAAAGTAGCCCCTCCTGAAAATGCAGTAATTGAAATTGGATATGCTTATGATATTCCTATCAAAGTTGAATCTTCTGATTTCGCTTCGATTAATAAGTATGGAGAGAAAGTCAAGATCATTAAGAATAAGAATATCAGTGATAAGGCAGAAGCACAGAAGTATGCGAAAGAATATATTAAACAATTTGGTAAACCAGTTTTTATTGCAGAAGCGGATGCTCCAGCAAGTACTGAGTTTGATGTTGGAGATGTAATCACTCTAAAAGATTCTGAAAAGCAAATTAACAATGCAATGCAGGTTCTTGAATGTAGTTATAGTTTCTCAAAGACTGATGGATTTAATTCTTCACTTAAATTAGCACAAACTCAACAATCTGGAACTAACATGCTTAAAGATATTATTTTGAGATTGAAGCAATTAGAAGAAGTTCTCAAAGGAGACGTGGAGATAGTTACCAAATTAATGAAGTTTGAAGAAACTATTACAGTAAAGATCAAAAGAATTAGTGCAAGAAAAAGATTACTCCCACCAGGTTTCAGCTGGAGTAAAGAAGGAAGCTGGAATAATTTAGACTGGGGTATTTACGGAAACACTTCGTGGGAAACATTCTTTGAATCAGGAGACAAAGATATGTTTGCTAGTGAATTCCAAACAATCCATGATGAAGCATTAACTCTCGAAATATTTTTTAGTCCTGAATTAGATAAGATCATGATTTGGTCATTAGGACAATACACTAAAGATTCATGGAATAAACCAAGAGAGCTTATTGTACCAACTCCAACAATGCTTAAAGAAGTCATTGATGAATTAAGATATGAATATGATAAACTTTCTATGAATCTCTCAGTAGATCCAAATTATAGTGATGCAACTATCTGGAGTCTACAAGGTGGAAGCCCACCTTATTGGTCTAAGATGAGTTTCACTCGAAAGATTGCAGAAGCAGGACCTATTCAGCAAATCCATGATAAAGAATCATTTGATAATCTTGAATTTAGAGACAGAACAAGCTTTGGTCTTGACTTCTCCATAGAAAAGCCAATGTGGAGCATGAATTACACATGGAGTAGATCAGGTATAGAAATAAGTTCAAAAATATCTCAACATGATAAATATGCTGAAGATCTTATCAAAACAAAAGACAAGCTAAACATGGCTTATGACTTCTTAGAATTCTTAGACAAAGAACTTGTATTTAGTAGATCTAAGTGGAGCAGAAGTCCTGAAATTGAGTATGTAGAAACAGAAAAAGATATTATGAAAGAAATACATGATAATCTTGTAGCACAGGACAAACTATCAATGGAATTCAATCCATTAACAGATGGTTTCTTTTGGAGCATCAGAGGTTGGAATAAAGATGATTGGGGTAACATCCCATCAGATCTTGTTCAACAAGACCTAAAGCAGAGAACTGCTAAGGATGATTTGGTTTCTAAAGATAGAATGAACGTTGATCTAACTTGGTCAAACGAGTTCAAAGGTTGGAGTCTCAAAGTATGGGGCAAAGAAGGATGGATTAAGTTCGAACAACCAGCACCTCAAGAAAGTATTCAGGAGAAAACTGAGGAAGAATTGCTGACAATAAATGAAAGAATTGGTTTTGAGAGTACAAACAACTTGGACAATGGTCTTGCTCTCATAAACACAAAATCACAATGGAGCGTGGCAACATGGTAGGAAAAAAAGATACACTCAAAGCAAAAGGAACTGTAAATATTAGCGTCATCAATAAAGATGGCAAAGTCATCGAGAGCATGACACATAACAAAGTTGTAGATTTAGGGATTGAAGCACTCATAAAGCATGTCAATGGAGCATACACTAGTCTGATTGAATATTTTAGAATGGGGGTGGGACTAAATCCACCAACAGGATCAGACTCAGGTTTAGAGAGTCCTGTTGAGTTTACAACAGGTGTTACAACTAAGGTCTTTGATTCTGTAGGTTATCCAACTGTAAAAGAGATGAAATATCAATTAACAGTGGACTTTGCAGAAGGTAATGGGCAAACACTATCTGAGATAGGTTTATTCTTTGCAGATGGAACTATGTTCTCAAGATTCTTGCATCAAGGAGTAAACAAAACAAGCTACATCAAGATAGTGTACCAATACACAATTTCAATCGAATAGAGGTAAAAGATGGGAGTAACTAAGAAAGGAAAAAAGCAGATCTTGGAATTACTGCAAGGGCAAATCTCTCACTTCGGGTTAGGTACAGATTCATCAAGTGAATCTGAGTTTGCAGAGAATCTTGGAGATGAGAAGTTCAGGAAAGTAATTACCGATAATGCAATTGATGAAGAAACTCTAAGCATGGATGTAGAGTGCTTTCTTGGTTCAGGAGAAGCCAATGGACATGACTTCTCTGAGATAGGTATATTTGACTCAGCGAGTGGTGGAAATATGTTTGTGATATCAAACTTTCCTCCTGAAGAAAAAACCCCTCTACTTGAGTGGTTGATCGATGTTGTAATCGAGATAAAATAACATAAAGAAAGAAATATGAGGTGTTACTATGGCATATGAAATAAAAAACAATGAAATTGCATGGGCTCCAGCAGTTGAAAATATCAACAGAGGATTTAGAGTCTTTGGCGTGAGTTCTGATGATAGTATGAAAGTTCTAACATATCAAGACATGACTTTACATGTACCTAATGGAGGTAATATTTGGATCAACGACATTAGACGAACATGGTTGACCAGTCTCCAAGATAATTTCGAAAATGGCATAACTGAATGGGAATCAGGAGATGACACAACAACAAGTGAAGAAAACTCAATAGTTCAGAGTGGTACAAAATCATTGAAGTTAAGCTGGAATCATGATGGATCTACTCAATTTGCAAACAGAGTTCAAAAACTGTATAATGTTATTGATTTTAAGTACAGAAATAAATTAATTTTCCATTTCTACCCTGTCGCCAATCTCGAAGATAAATTATACATTAAGTACAAAAACAACGACAATGAATTCATTTTAGCAGAGGTTCTTCCACAAGACGTTACGGCAGGACAATGGAATAAAATAGAAATAGATTTACCTCCGACAGATGTTCAAAAGAATAAATTCCAAGCATTAATTTTTGAATTCGATGGTTTACAATGGAGTACTGGAACACATGAGTTCTATATTGATGAGGTTTCTTTTGATACGCTCATTGATATTGTAGAAGCAGATCCTAACGACGAAAGAAAAGACATTATTACTATGGGGGAAGATGGCAAAATAGAGTTAATTACAGGAACTCCTCAAAGTCAGAACCCTGTTGAACCACCTGATCTTCCAGCAGATAGATGTTGTCTTGCTATCATAACAGTTCCTGCTGGATCAACTCAAATAACTGCTGGACAAATTTTTGATACAAGAGTACCAAATACTTTTGCAGTTAATGCTGATAAAACTAAAAACGAATTAACGACAATAAAGAATGAAATAGTACAATTGGCATTAACAGATATTGAACAAAACGCACTTCTCAATCTTCCTAGTGAGATTCCATTTAGCAATATGGTTGTTGAAAAGTTCTGGGATAGAGATGGTCTCAACAATACTGTTGAAACAGTGAATGAAGGAGAAAACATGCATGGTTATTATGAAGCATTAGATGCACCTAGAGGGCAAATCAATGTAAGTGGTTTGCCTGACATTTCAGGAATGGGTGGTACTGGGTGGGCAGAAGCCACATGGAGAACACGAGCTTACTATTGGAGGGGGAAAGTGTGGACTTGGATGCATAGCACTTCTGTTTATAACGAGATTGGTTGGGGGATTGCATCAATTAATCCTGTAACTGGTGAAAAAATATTTGCAAATATTTGGACTGATGATTGGCAACTAGATCCTAATGATACCAATCCAAACGGCTCAAGAGAATTTAGTTACTACAAACAGAATAGTACTCAATGGTGTGCTCATCCTAAAGATTGGACTCATGACGAGGATTATTTGTATGTTCCTGTGTATGTCTCATCCATTCGTATTGGGTACTATTCAAGTCAAGTAATTATTTTGGCTATAGATGAAGATGGAAATGTTGTGAGAACTATTCAGGCAGAAGAAACAAACGGTCCTTATCATGATTGGTATGCTGTTCATCAGTTTCAGTATGATGTAAATCTAAAATCATTTCTGATTTATCATAGTGGGAGACGTTACACTGATTGGGGTCATCATAATGTGCCTGTTATGTATGATAAAAATTGGAATTCTGTTTTTGTAGGTAATATGCAAGACACAAATTATTATCCTTATTTGTGGGCATATATTCCAGATAATCAGTACTTGTATCAACTGTCATGGTATAATGTATCTGGCAACTACAGGATTTATGCATATAGGTGGAGAATTGTAAAAAAAACAAATGGTGATCTTGATATAACCTATCAAGGAGGATATACTCAAGGAAATCATACTAACACATTTGGGAGGCCTTTTTGGTATAATCAAACAGTGATATGTAATCAGAAAGATAGAATTTGGATGTGTTATAGGGATGCTGAATATCATTTGCGTTGTTTATATATTGAAGCAGGTACTAACGATGACTGGTGGGAGAATTATAACCTAGGAGATAATCCTCTTGATAGAGGACTAGTTATGGAGTCATCTGTAGAGTCAACTCAAACTAATGGACTTCCTTATGTCTCTTATGCGGTAGCGTATGGTAGTGACACTGCTTTTTATGGATACGGTGATAAAACGTACAAACTTGAAGGTGGAAAAGGTATTCCTGGAGAAGTAGTTGCAGCTGGATCTTTTGCAGGTAGAAGAGGAGTGAGTGCAGTGGGTAAAACATCATTAGCGTTTTGGGACACTACAAATGATGCTTTTTACATTGCAGACTATTCTAATGCATTAACTGGAAGGGAGCAGACAGGATTTGATATGACAACAAAAACTTTCAACTTTGAAAATGTTAAAGGGTTGTATATTACTGCAAAAGTTGCTGGGAGAGGGACTTCAGATCTATTGTCCATGATTAAGGTTGATGTGCTGGATAACTTAGGAACTCCTATAACAGGTCTAACTAATTTGAGTGTTGATACTTATCATGTGATTCCTGTTGAACTTCAACCAATAGATCAGTTTAAGTTAAGGTTTCATTTTACGCCTGATGGAACTAAAAATATTCTTGCACAATTCCACGAATATGGTGTATTCGTAGATAATGAGGTGGTCTAAAGATGAGGATTTATAGAAAAAGACAGTCAAAAGCACAAATGATTCAAGCAAAAGCTAGACTCATGGCTCAAAAATCAGAGTATGTTCTTGGGTCTCCTGAGGAAATCCAATGTCAATCTATGATTGATAGATATGATGAGTTGATCGGAGCATAGTGAGGGAAAAATGAATGAAGAAATTAAGTTTGATGAAGAAATGGTTATACAAGGTCAATGGACTCAAGATCAATTGGATCTTATGAAATCATTAATGGATCAGATTAACAAGGTAATGTCAGAAAGATTTCCGGGATTAGCAGATCATGTTTCAATAAAATATGATTTACCTGACGAAGGAATTGGAGCAAAGTTTACTGCTAACTTTAATGTTGACGAAATTATGTATTTGGGAGATATGAATCAAATACATAATTTAGAAGTATTCAAAGAACATCCTAAGGATTCTGAGAAATCTCTTAGAGCATTGTTTAATGATATGGCAGTATTGACATATTACCAATTGCTACAAAAAGCAATCACAAGTGCATTAGGTTATGTTACTAAACGAGCTGAAGAAGAAGGGATGCATGATCAAGGGAGATTCTTTGTGAAAAGAAAGAAAGTTATTCCTTTGCCATTTATTCCAGAGGATGTTGTGTTGATGCATCCTAACACAATTAAGAATCTAAAAAGAGATGGAAGGTGATCATATGAATTCAAAAGACCAAATAATCATATTGAATAAAGTACTTAAGGAAGTGCAGGAAGAGGATGACTCTTCGCTACCACTTTTATTTAATTTTAGCGTGAGAAATGAAGCAGGTAAGTTCACACATACAATTAATGCCAAAGTAGCATTAGAAGCGAGTTATGTGGGTGACAATACATTATCTAGTGCTATTCGAGAACAGAATCTTGAAGAAGTAAAGAGCATCTTGAGATCTGCGTATCAATATCTTTCAGATAACATCAACAAAAAACTTTCTTCCTTGGCAACCAAAAAAGTAAAGGAAAAGAAAAAAGAGATTGTAGAGGAGACTAAGGAAGAAGATGGCGTCTCCGAAGCTTAATGGCAAACATGGCGAGATGATCACCCAGATGTATGGAAAGATCGGGGTGCTGATCAACGATGTTGCTAATATAAAAGATAGTCAAAAAGAGATGAAGTTAGATATATCTAAGATCAATGATAATATTACCGATCTAAAAGTGAATACTAAAGGTTACTCTGAAAAAATCAAAGCTGTTTCTGATGATATTAATGAACACAAAAAAGAGCATGATAAAATGTTTGGAAAGGTGCTAGGGATCATTGGAGTGATCACAACAGTTATTTCTTTATTTGTCTCTATTATATTTAATTTCTTTAAGCGCTGAAACAGAATATTTATTAAATGTTTATTGTTCTGATGATTCAATATGGGAGACTTGATGGAAAGAAAAGAGCCAGATAAAAAGCATCTGAATTTATTTGATGAAATGGCTGTAAGGATGAAAGAAGTAATCAAAGATTCAGATATGCCTCAACCTGTAAGCAATGGAGAATCTAGCGCCTATCTTAATCTCTTCAAATACTGGAATGATTTCTTAATTAAGGGCAAACTTCCATCATATAGCTGGATAATTAGTAATATTTTCAGGGCAAGTGACCTAGGCGGAGCTTCCATTTTCATGGGTTGTAAAGAACTCGCTATTTTCCAGTTTTATTCTAAAGAATTTATGGACTTTTTAGCTAAATCGATTAAAGACATAGGTGCTAATAAGATCATCGAAATAGGGGCAGGAGATGGGCTTCTAAGCCACTTTCTACAGCAAAAGGGAATAGATATCATTCCAACAGATAATCACAGTAGAGAGGACATAAATCATCCTAAAAGTGTTGAGAAACTAAGCCATAAAGAAGCTCTAGAAAAGCATAATCCTGAAATAGTTTTAATCAGCTGGGAAGAGCTGGGATATGATTATGCAATTGACGTTCTAAAGTATCATTCAGTAAAATGTATTGTTTGGATAGGGGAGTATAAAGGTGGTTGTACAGGTAGTGAAAAGCTGTGGAATTATGAAAATAAAGATACTGACAATCCATTCTGCCTTGCTAGAACTGATAACTGTATGTTTGGAGAAAATGTTCACAAACACACAGGAGTTTGGATCTTTTATCCAAAAAAATCTACTTTAGAATAAACTTAAAATAAACATACATACCTAGAATTGGCAATGCAGGGATTAAATATTCCATTATATCAACCATGCAGTATGTATTCACAAAGTCTTCTTAATTGACCTGCTTTGATCTCTATCTTTTCAGTTGCATCAGAATAATCTAATTTTTCTTCCCATGTTCGAGCAACTCTTTTTACATAGTCTCTCTCATGTTTTTCTTTGCTTAGATGTTTTCGATCACTGAATCTTCCCTTTTTGTCTCGTCTTTTTGATTTCATATGTATAACCTTGATTACATTAATCCAAAGAATCTCTTTATCTTTTGCCACAGAGTAAATTTAACTTCTATCTTGTGGGGGCTTTTAATTCTTTGAAGTGTTCTCTTTTTGGTAGTTTTCTTTTTTGTTTTTGCCATGAGTTCTTCCTCCTATTCTTTGGTTGATTTCATGATTTAAGAAATTTCTAAATGCGATAATATCTTTAGTTCTATGATTGACTTTGTACTTCATGCCAATTCGTTTCATATCGATAAGTTCCTTTAGACTAACAACGAGTCCTCCCTTAGACGATACTTTCATTTGTTGATCCATTATGCAATAACCTCCACAACAGATTCATTTTTTGATTGATTAAGAGTATATTCTTTCTCAACAAGTATCCCTTTACCTTTAATATGAGGAAGAATCCAAATCTTTTTCCCAGCATTAACTCCATATCTTTCTGCTTTAAGAGTTCTAAAATGACCTCTAACCCAAAAACGATGAGAATAAGCTACATCATTCAATGTTGGATCAATAGAATTAATATATTTTTTCAACGTATCGCTTATCTTAATTACTGCTCTTATTGGTAATGGTGCTTTTCCTTTTTTAACTCGTTTAATATTTTGTTCTTCAGTAGGTTTTATTTCTGTGTATGAAACAGAGGGGTCATTAAGAAAATTAAGAAAATTCTTTAATAAAATCCTTAGTTGTTTTCTAATTTTTCTTTCAAGTAAAGGTTTTTTGTAATCTGATTTATTTGATTTTAATATAAACCAATCATTTATAATAAAATTTGATTCATAATTCCATCCAAAATAATGACATTCAATATCAAAATTATCGCCTATATGCCCTATTTCTCTAAAACAAATTCCTTGAATTTGAACATTATCTATTTTTATTGAAGTATCAAGAAAAACACTTAGAAAAGGAAGTCTAGGATTATTTACTGAAGATTTAGTTAGCATTAATAAATTCAAAATTTTACTGTCTATTTGAAATGATTTTGACATTAACATATAAGGTAAAAACTTGATTGATCTTTTGTGAATTCCAGCAAGTTCAGAAGGAAGCATATTCGCTGAATGAACCATTGTAGTCATAAACTCAACATTTTTTAAATAGCAATTCCCATCAGAAAACATTTCATTAAAATCTCTATTTTTCGGAACGAAATTTGTAATAAGAGAATGTGTTTTCTTTGAAGTTTCTATAAGTGAATTAAATTCTTCATCTTCAGGAAATCTATCATTTTTGTAAATAAAATAATGATAATAAAATGCATTCAAACTTTCACCGAGTTTTTTTAACATTATTTTTACCTCTTCTTTGTTTTCTTTTTGTAATGGATAAGAAAGACTTGTTTTAATCCTTCTTCCCACATTATGTAGAGTTGTCCAAGTATCTTAGACACTACATATAGTGTCCAAATTATTACTGCACTAAGACCCATTGTCTTAATGAGTAATGCAACAAGGAGAATCTCAAGCAGTAGGTTCATTTTCTTTTTCCTGATCCTCTTCAGATGTCTCTGTTGTTACCTTTACTTCAGAAGTTGTTTCAGGTTCTGCAGGTGTTGATTCTTCAGTACTTGGCTGTACTTCTTCATTTACTGCATCTTCTTCTGAGAAGTTCTTTTCTAAAACTTCAATCTTTCCCTGAAGAGTTTTGATTTCATGGTCTTTTGAAGCAATCAAGTCTTTCAATTCTGAAAGAGTTTTTGTAACATCAGACTTGAATTCCATGAATGATGTCTTTACTTCAACTATTGTTTTTTCTAATCCATTAATTTTTTCAATTTGTTCCATTTGTATTCCTCCTTTCTCTCTGCCATTTTGGCAGACATTGTTTATGAAAGCGTAATTGTTGATCACCATGACCAATTAATAGGCCTGGATTCTCAACTGTTTGATTCATTGGTTTCTTACAGTAATGACATGAGTTATTTGATTGCATAGGCTTTTATCGTCCCCACTTTTGTGGATTTTACATTGCTATATTCTTCTTCAATTTCTGTTAGAAGTTTGCTTGTTAGATTCCAGCTTCTATTGATGCTCATAGCTATCTCTCGAGCAGACTTAGGATTATACGTAATGCATTTTATGATCTGCTCTTTGATTCTATTCCTAGTTTCCTCATTTATTTTGCTCATAATGTTTCACCAAAGGAAAATATTTTCATAAATAGAAATGAGTATTTTTTTCTTTATATTATTTCAGCAGACACGATGTCTTATTATATAAGAAGAAGAAATAAAAGATTATTTTAAATCAATATTGACTTCGATTAACTTATTTATGTCATCAACAATGCTGTTTTTTATTTTACTAAGCTTAGAAATCTTATTAGCAATATCTTTTTGTTTTTTAAAATCCAAATGTTTATCTTTATCAACAGGAATCTTAATTTCTATGTCTTTGATTCTTCCCTTACCTGCTTTATGACCAAAACCAAATTTTTTCTTTGAAAATTCTTTTTCTATTTCATATTTTAGAAAATCAATTGATAATAGTTCTTTATATTTTTCATAAATTATTAAAGGTATTACTTTTTCAGATAACGAAAATCTTCCTTGTCTAAAATGAGGTTTCTCAACAGATCCATCAATATTCCAAGTTAAACAGTCTTCAAAATATTTAATATCTTTTAGATTATCTTTCACATACCCATAATCAACAGAGTCTTTATCTTTTGATGCACTATAAACAGGGATTGTTCCTTTATTTTTATTAATAAAATCTTTAGTAAAAAAACTTCTGTTTGTGGTGATGGATAAATCAAAGATATCACTAATTTTTAATATTTTATACTTATTATCTGTGATAAAATTTACTTTGAGACTTTGGATTTCTTCAATTTTTGAAACCAATTCTTTCTTAATTTCTTTGATTAAGTTGTATTTTTCAATTATTTCTTTTTGTTTAGAAACATCAATCTCGTTATTTTTTTTAAGAGGAATCTTAATTTTAAATTTAGACATGTTTTTCAAAGATGATCTTAAAGTTCTATCAAATCCATACTTTTTTTTGTTTTCCTCCAATTGATATAATATATATTCTGGTAAAATCTTATCTTCAATAATTTCTAAACAACCACAGTGATCGGTAGGCATGAATTTAATACCTTTTTTTATATGATTAAAATCAAAATTGCCATCTATCCCCCATATAATAAATTCTTTATCAAAATTCTTAATGATTGTTTTATCTGTAAAACCCATTGATTGAAAAACATTAGCACTGATTACAGGGATGTCTTTATTCGATTGAAATATATCTTTTCTAAGAACTCTCTTTCCAAGAAACATTTTAAAATAATTCTTATCATTTAAGGTAGTTTCTTTGTAAGATGCCATTTTATTTCAGTAGGGATATTTGTTGTTTATATTCATCCATTTTTTCAGAGATTGTATCAACTAATTCTAAAAACCCTTCAACATCAACTTCCTTTTCTTCTTCCTCAATTCCTAGTTTAACTTTCTCTTCGAATGACCACCATCGATCTACAGACCAAAATTTATCAACATCATCATAGAACTTCTTAATCGGGAATATTTTGCATCTTGGATCTTTTGTTTTGAAATCTGATTTGATATTCTTGAATTGATTAAATAGTTTAACTGCTTCCTCTAAATCATTCTCTACAATATCAAAACGATTTACATCTAATGTTTCCCCAATCTCACTTACAAGATATGAAAATACTGGATGATTTTGTTTATCAGAAGAATTTCTTTTTTTTGTGATTGCAAGAATATATGTTTTTTTAATTGTTGTAAAAAATGTTTTTTTAGGTAAAGAAATTATGGCATCAATAAAACATTCATTTAAAATAAATTGCCTCATCTTTTTATCATTTATTCTATTTAAGATACCATCAGGGATTACGATAAAAGCTTTCCCTCCTTTTTTCAATGATCTTACAACCCATTCCATGAATAAACCTTCAACACCAAGAGCATTAACACTATAATACTGTTTTAATTCATTATCTTTATTGATCTCATCTTTTAAATTTGAACTACCACTCGTGACATAAGGCGGATTAGTTAAAATTAGGTCAAATTCTTCTTTAACTGGATATCTTAATGTTCCAAGTATTGAATTTGTTTTAAGTTCAAAAGAATCATTAAATAACTTAGAAAATTGTGTTGTAATCTTTGGATTTCTTTTAATTAGATCAGAAAAATAAATTAGCATATTTGCTTTAGCAAGAATAATGGTTTTTTGTTCTTCTGTATCGAAACCTTTATCAAATCCCCTTATATTAATGTGTGATTCTAATTTATTGTTTTTTACTTTATAAAAATCATCTAAGTTCTTCAAAATTGGCTCAAGCAAGAATTTACCAACACCGCACGCAGGATCACAGATTGTTTTATCATAATAATTCTCTATGTCAAACATTTTAGAAACTGCTTTTACTACCTTTAATGGTGTAAAAAATTGACCCCAATTTTTCTTACTGATACTCTCTTTTAGAAAACTTTCAAATAATTTACTCTTAAAATCATAAGAAACATTTTCTAGTTTACCATATCCTTCAAATTTATAAAGTATTTTTTTAAAGACTGTCGCGTATCCCTCAACTGCCTTTTCATCTTTACTTACAAAGATTGTACCATTTATGATTGTAGTTCCATCTTTTTTATTCATAGGAAACAATTCATACTTTATTTTAGGACGAATATTATTTGCATAATATTCTAAAACATATGAATCATTTCTTTTACTATAAAGTTTAAGTAAAGACTTAAAATCTTCAGGATCTTCCAAAATATCTAAATCGCTTAAATACTTGAAAATAAATAACTCGACAAAAGTATAAAGACAATTCTCAGGCGTTGCACCACTAACAGACCAAATATCTTGCCATATAGATTTTGCCAAGTCAGTAGGATCTCTTTCCTTCTTAGGTTTAATTTGAGAAGTAGTTTCATCTATTGAATCATTAATCTTTATTATTAATTGTTCCAACTCATTAGAGTCCAAATCTTTAAAATTCTGATTTAATGCATTTCCTTTCTCGTCTTTTATTAATTCTCCTTTTCTTAATACATTGCACCATACTGTGTTTATAGTGTCTGTAGCAATTAATAATTTTGTTTTCAAAGATTTAGCAACTACTAATTCTTGATTGATTGCTTTTTGTCTTAACTTTTCTGTTCTAAATTCTTTAGGTGTCTTACCTTCAATTAGAGCTATAACTTTTTTATTTTCTAAAATCAAACAATCTGGTTTTTTATTTTCAACACCTTTATATGTTCTTTTTTCTATTAAATTATTTTCTTTCAGTTGTTTAATTGTAGTAGCCCCAAGAATTTTAAATTCCCAATTAGTAAAATTCTTTTTTAATGTTTTAAGATTTAGTTCCTCGCTCATTTTTGGACTTCTCCGTTAGAGTGTTTTTTTAGATAATCATCTATTATTGGTTCTAAAACTTCCCACACATTTCTATGTCCATTTTTCTTGATAGTATATTGGAGATCAATCCATTTACTTTTATCTCCCCTGAATGATATTGTTTTAAGCCCATTAGAATTTTGTGGAGATTTAGTTTTAGATACCATATTATTACTTGTAATAAAGATTACATATATAAATGTTGTCATCTTCAAAGTAATAATTATTACTTGTAATAAAGGTTACATAAATTTACAATGATAAGTACTCTACCTTAGAAGTGTTCCCTTTCTTGCCTCCAAAGACTTTGGTTACGGCAATGTATTTGTTTAATTCTAGAGCTTTTATACGCCTATAGAAGCTCCTGTAGCCTAGATCACCATTAACCTCTTGATATGCTTTAAAGAGTGCAGGGATGGTTTCTCCGTTCTTCTTTTTTACAAGATCTAGTATGTTTCTTGTAGGTTCATCTAGGTCAGAGCTTCCTTTAATCGCATACTTGTCAATCTTATCCAAGATCTTCTTTACATGATCAAGTTTAACATATTTAGATGAAAGATTGTCAGCATATTTTCCAGCTTTCAATAGAATCAACAAACCACTTCTTATATCTCCACGATCATAAGTTTGATCAACTGCAAATGCGAATGAATCATTTTCAAAACATCCTTTACAAAAAGCATGATCAACTCTTTCCTTAAGAATTCCTCTTGTTTCTTCTAAATTGTATTTTTTAAATTCTACACATTCAAGAAATAATCTTGATCTAATTCTGTTATCTATTGATGATAATAATTTCCCTTTGTGGTTAGTTATTAATATGATGCTGTATCTTAAAATGTGTTCAGTGATTGTGTAAAGAAAATCTAGATCTTCAGCTTTATCAATTTCATCGAAGACAAATACTGCACTTGATTTGTTAATCCTATCTGCTATCTCTTTGAATAGTTCAACTCCCTTCTTGTTGTTAGTAAATGGATAATTTAATTGCTCACAAATATATAAGGCAATTTTGTAAGTAGTATTGTGTTGCCAGCAATTAACATAAATTGGTGTGATAGAGTCTGTTTCTTCTTCAAGCTCTTTAATGATATTTTTACATGCAAGGGTTTTCCCAATACCTGAAGAACCGTAAACTAAAACATTCTCTCCTTTCTGATTTTTGAAGAGAGGTTTTATACAGTTAGCTATTGCGAACTGATGATTTTCTCTATATCTTATTAGCTTCGGCTGATAGTCGAAATCAAGAACATGAATGTTTTTGAAAACACATTCATCAGCAGTTAGCATATCCTTGAACAGTGTCATTTTTCTGTTTAACTTAATCCTGCTATTTTATAGCATTCCAACTACCTGAAGCTTTAGAGAAAGAAGAATGTATAAATTTGATTATCAAATTGGGATAACTTTTTTGGAAGTTTATCCCAAACATTCATCTTACCTGCTTTTTAAAGCCTCGGTGTAGATAAAAGAGCCTAAGAAATATATAAATTCTTTGATAACTTGTCAAGTCCAAGAGGATTAAACTAGAAGAAGTAAGATTTGACGAGGATAGAACGCCAAATCATTGATTCTGCACTTGACAAAATACATAGAGTTTATTCTGCAATATCTTCCATCTTAATATAATCTCATAGAGTCATTTAAATATTGTAGGTCTACTTGTCATGTCTGTCAAGTCTAACCTTATTCATTTGCCCAAGACCAAACATCTTCAGGTAAAGCATCTCTTGATGCAGTATCAAGATCATGAATTATTCTTTTTGCTTTCTCAAGTCTATCTTCTTTGATCAACTGTGCAACATATCTAAAATCGGTTGCATCTGACTTTAATTGACCACCTGCAGGATCAAATTGTTTTCCTTTCTCTAATTGATCTGCTCTAGAGTTTAATTCTTTAATAAATAATTCTTTGTTCATTATAATCACCAATCTAAAGTCCTACTATACTCGGTGGCTTCTTTTCTTTTTTCAGAATAAGATTTAAGATCCCATAACATATCGGCTAATTCATCTTTACTTAGATCATTCATCATAACAATAAAGTATTCTTTGTAAGATTCAATCTTTGCTTCTGGAGACAAAGTATCACTTTCACGTTCTAAGATTCCCACATATCTCGGATAATCATATCCTTGCGTATCAACTAAAATAAATTCATCTTCTGTTTTAAGTAATACTTTCCACAATCTATATTCTGAGAAGTTAAACTCTTGCATTTCATTCCAATCCTTAAATGATTGTTCTCCAATTTCTTTCTCTTGATTCATCATTTCAGATAATTCTGCAGGAGTAATCTTCCCTGTTGTTTTACCATAAACTTCTTTTAATGATTCAGGTTTTCTTGAAAGTAAAATCCTTTTGTTGTTCTGATTTTCTTGGTCGTTACTCCCATCTTGAAACCCATCAGTGTATATTTTATCAAAGATGACTTCTAAGTCCTCATCATGTTCTGTAGATTTTACTTTTAACAAGTCCTTTACTTGTTTGACAATAGATTTTATGTAATCTCCCATTTTAAACCTCTAACCAAGATCTTTCTCTTTGGATTGTTTCAGTAGGAATTATCTCCCCCTTTCGTTTTGATTCGGCTACGCTAAAATCAAAGATAGCTTCTTCAGTTCCACAACAACTACAAATCATAGTTTTATTATCTCGCCTACTTGTTGCCCCGTAACCTTGTGTGTGGTTATGACATCGAGGACATTTCCATATTTTTTTATCCATTTTTATCATCTCCAAATTTTTCTTTGAGTTTCTTGTCTATCATCTCAATATGATTCATTACATCATCAGCGTTTGTTTGACTTTTGTCATAGTACCTTTTGATTTTCCAAGTATAACTGCCTCTTGCAGTTCGACTAATTTCGATACTATCTTGTTTATCGTTTTGTAATTCTTCAGCTTCCAATTTCATTGTTTATCATCCCCATTATCGGTTCTTGTTTTTTTCTTCATAATATTTTAGTCAACCATTTTCTTTACATTGTGTTTCATAAAGATCTGATTTTGCATCATTGCTATGGCTTCTTCTTCTGCAATGTTTTCTTTTGGTTTAGTGCTTGCTTCTGATTGTGGTGTGATTACAATCTTCACTAGGTTTGTGAGTTCTGCAATTTGATCTTTAAGACTACTAATCTCTTTGTTGTGCTTTTCTTCTGTCGAATTAAATACGCTATTGACTATGTCTCGTTTTGCTTTCATGCTTGTTTTGATATATCGTTCAGTTGACCTAAGATTCTTATGCCTTCCACAGATTTGTGCGGCGAATACACCTCTTGAATCACAGATCTTCTGCAGATAATAATGTCTTAATGTATGATAACTTAGAACCGATAGTTTATGTCCTGTTGCAGATGTGCTATATTTGTGATCAAGCCCAGCTGCTTTTCTGAACCTTATAGTTCTTGATCTAATTGTTCCAGGACTAAGATGTTTTTCACCAGTGTATGAATACCTTCCAGAACTAGGTGGTCTTCCACACCTCGACATGCGACCGTATTTCATCCTCCAAAAGATGTAATTATCAGAAAGAAGTATTTGCTGTTTGTAAGTTAAGATATGATTCTTTAATCTCTCGATCATAAAGTCAGGAATGATTATCTTTTCTCCTTTCTCTTTGTTTTTTTGTTCAGGGAGGATTAAAGTTTTTTCAACAAAATCTATGTGATCAACTTTTATGCTACAAGTCTCAATGCTTCTTAATCCTAGTTCACTAGCACAGTAATATATGTTCTCCCAAAACATAACATAGTCTGAATCATACCTTGATTCCACATCTCTTACTGCTTGCATAAATATATTGAATTGTGCTTCAGTAATTGATTTTTGTTTTGCTTCTTGTGCCATAGTTTTATTCTCCAGCGCTCACGCTATCTTGTAAATAATAAATGAAAAAATTAAGCCCATAACTTAGTCATAAGCTCCTTTGCGTATGTCGCTATTTCTTGTGGTGTAGCTTTAGATCCAGCATGTATTGTGGCTGTTGCTTTTAGGCATACTTGTAAATGTATATCTTCTGTTAGAATATCATCTCTTTTAGGTTTAGGTGTTGGACTTGGTTTTGGTTTCTCTGCAGATTTAATCTTTTCAAAGGATTTTACGTTTCTAAATTTCCCATTGGGGTCATATTCTACTTTTACAGTGTCTCCTTTTTCAAGATCACATTTACCATATCCATTGTACCAGGTATCTTCAATTACAAAACCAAACTTAGGACCTTTTCTGCTTACAGCAGTTACTTCTCCAGTTTCAGATGGCATTTGGTTTCACCTCTTGAGTCTTTTTGTCCCACTCTGTTAAAGAAAACATTCCTTTACCCATAACTTTGAATCTATTCTTTTTGTCAGTTGACATTCTGGCAAAGATTGTGTTTTGTGGTGTGAGTCCTTTTGACTCTCCTATCTTTAGAACTTCTTCCATTACTTTTTTGTAATGCATTGGTTTGCCAAATTCTTTTAGAATATTGTAGCAGATTTCTCTATGAGATTCTGCAGTACTTTTTTGTTTCTTTGGCTCTGTTTTAATCTCTGCAGGTTCTTTTTTTGTATCTGCATCGATAACTTTATATGGTTGCTTTTGTTTTTTTCCTTTCATGGTAGTTTACCTCCGGGTACTCTATCTAGGGATTGAGACACTGCTTTGCGGTTGGGTCTCAGTCCCGCTCATAATTATATGAGTATTATTTTGTTTTGCAGTTTTCTTTTAAGATCACATAAACCTCCTTTCCAATGTGTTTCTTTAGATATGGTATTACTGCTCCATTTCCTGATTTATTTACAGGTCTTATTTCTATATCTTCAGGTTCTACTATGATCGTCCTTGTTTTAATTTGTGTTTTATTAGGCATTTGTATCGTCCTCGTAAATTATGGTTATGTCTATACATTAAGAGACTATCCTTCTATATAAATCTTGTCATGAAATGAGCTATTTTTAGCGGATATTTCGCTGTCATATCTGCGTGATAATAGCAGATACATACTAGACTTGACTAACATAATCCAGTTAATTTCTCCTCAACAAATAGCAGTTTTCAAAGCTAAATCGATTTGGACTTGACTTGACAAGTAGGGAGATTTCCCTTATAAGGGTGTACAATTTCTGTTACATCATATCAATACATTAATGGGGGTAATGTAATTTGGAATCAAAAAACTCAAGAGGTCCGTTCGGACATCGAAACGAAGCTAAAGAAAAAACAATAACAGATGAACAATTCGAGAGATTCATTAAAGCAGTTGCATTTGTAGAAGAACCTGAGTATATCGCTTTTTGGGAGAACATATATTATTGTGCATCATACTTAGGTCTTAGAAGTATTGAAACATGCAAAGTAAGAATAGAAGATATTGACTTTTTAGCCAAAACCCTCACATTACCCGAACAAAAGAATAAGGTTCGATTTGAAAAGATCATCATTCCTGATTTCATGCTTGAAAGACTAAAAGAACACATAATAAAATACAAAGCCCAAATTATCATAAATTCAGAATATGGTAGCTTAATTCACGATCCAAGAATCATATCCAAAGCAAAAAAGCAAGAAATCAAAGGAGAATATTATCTCTTCTGGAGAATGAAGCAAAAAATCAGAGGTTGTAAACGATACAACGAGAAACACATGGATACTTCTACCATCAGAACTCACTTAATCAAAACTAGAAAGACTGCAGGTCTTGACATGAAATATGGAATGACAAACACAGGTCATGCATTATCCATCCTAAGTTACCATACCCTTAGGCATTATTATCTGCAGAAAATCTGCGATCAGAGGGGAGTTTTTGCGGCTCAGATAAGTGGTCGACATAAGAATTTACGATCCACAGAAAGATATCTGACAACTTCATTAACAGCCAAACAATCTATTGTCAATGAAGTATTTAATGTCAAAGAAGAGACTGCAACCTACGAAATATCTCAACTCAAGGATGAAATAGCTGAATTAAAGACCCTTATCAAAGAGTCTATGATCATCAGCAATGGCAATCCCAGAAATATCAAAAATCAAAATAGGATAGCAATAGAAGAATCAGAAAATTATATGCAAAATCGAGCATTGTATCAGGCTCGTAAGATCAGACGAGTGACCGAAGAAACTGAAGTCAGAAAAGAAGTTATTGTAGGTGAACAATTTTAATCTGATTCAAGATCATACAATTTTTTGCATGTCTCTTTCTTGGACTTGTCCACTTGACAGGGCAACCGAAAACTATATATCTGTCCTATGTTTTAATGATTGTAAGTTTCCCTTAACCAAGATTCATTCCAGAAAAGGTCTGATTCGGGTTATAACGAATTTGGGGAAAGCGTTATATTCTTGTAACGGAAATATAAATGTTTCGCTAATTAACTATCGTTAAGTAGTAAATACTTTGTTTAGTGTTTCTTTAAAATTTTCATATGGAATTTCTGTAAATAATTCTTTTTTAGTAACCCATTTGAAGTCATCTAATTCGTCCGTGATAGTTAAATTAAATTTATATTTTTTGAGTTCGATAAAGATTATTTCCTGCTCTTGCCCAATGAAGCCTGTTTTTTTAGCTGTTTCTTCATCCCATTCAAATCTTTGCTTGATGGAAGATACTTTTTTAATTACAATATGTTCTTTTAGAATTCCTAATTCTTCATATAGTTCTCTAATAATTGCTTCTTCGCGTGTTTCTCCTGGTTCAATTCCCCCACTAGGAACATACCAAACGTTCTGTTCATCTCCAGTTTTATGAACTAATAGAAATTGGTCTTCTTTTTGAATTAATGTGCAAACTGCTTTACGATACATATGATCACCAATAAAAAATTGCCTTTTTTATTTATAAATCTGTATGTAAATCCTTAGAACACCACCAGAATTACACCAAAGAAAGTATCCCCCCTGCCAGACTTGAACCAGCGACCTCTCCGTTTATGCTGATCGTAGTTCATCCGTACCACATTAATGCAGTGGTTATCGTCTTACGACACCTACAGCGGAGCGCTCTACCAACTGAGCTAAGGGGGGGAATAAAAGAAGAATAATCCCTGTTTCTTTGCCTTTAAGACTAGACTTCTGTTTATAAAGGTTTTGCCAGAAATATAAGAAAAAAATTAAACAGAATCAGCCCCACAATGCATTATCTGAAGGATTATCCCATAATTCACGCATTTTTGATTGTTGTATTAATAACAGAAATGTATCCATCATAATAACCTCTTTCTAAACAACATCTGCACAACGCTATCACGACTCTGCCCGACCGACGTTCAGTTCCCTAAACGCTGTTTAGCAGTTCCCAGAACCCTGTTGCTTACTGCGTCGTACCTATGACTGCTTTGCCTGATTGCGTGGTTCTGCTTATTCCTTTCACGTTTTCAAACTTTACTTTCACTGCCGGCAACGTCAAGTTTCCTATAATTTTCAGTTTTGCTTTAAGAGTATAAGAGACTATTCGTTCTTCGTAGGCATCTAGCGTGTCAAAGTCCCATTTTATTATGGTTCCTTTCTTCTCAGTTTTCACAATTTTACTTGGTGCCATAACGCCCAGCCCGTGTGGCGCATGAACATCCGCTATTGCGGGTGCTTTATCAAGGAGTCGAAGATTATAGTATGCTTTATCTGTTCTGTTTTTTAGATAAATTCTTACTTTCATCTCACTTATACCTTCCTCATCTTTTCCCGTAACAATAATTTGTTTTTTCATAGTTATCGGGCTTCGCATGGTAAAATAACTGCCTAAAACAATGATTGCTAGAACAAATAAGTAAAAGAGTGACCGATAATTTTCAATCACCGTTACTACTGCAGTTTCATTTGGCGCTAGTATCAGCGTCCATGATCGATCAGGATTCTTCTCAACAGTATTTGCTTCTATATCTATTCTGGTAAAAAGCCGTTTAAAAATATTTGAGTCTATATCAGTATTTACTTCTTTAAGGACGTTTCCGTTGTTTGTAAGTGAAGATATTTTTATTAGTTTAAAGAATTTTTTAGAAGAAGTTACATCTCTATCAATTGTTGCGTAAGGGTCTACATCATATAGTTCTTTTACTTCGCTAATTGTTTTATTCTCATATACTAATCGTACATTAAGATTATAGGTTCCTGGCTTTACTTGCAAATCAAGAGGTATTTTATATCGTAACGTTTTTTCTTCGAGTGCTGCTAAAGATAACAATTCTTCTTTGTAAAAAGTTTCACCATCTATGATAAGGTGTAATGATTCTATTTCTAAAATGTTCCTATTTCTTATTTGAATTTGAATATTAGCATCATCCCGAGGATCTAAAGGATCATTTATACTTGCGCCTAACGCAACAGAAGCTAAATAAGAATAGACTTTTTCATTAATACTTTTTATATATATATTGATTTGTGATTGCGTACTCCCACCAAATGCATCTTGCACCGTAATAGGAACCACATATAATCCCGGGCCTCTAAAATTGGATGGTCGTGGAGTGACTAAAAGTTCTATTGTCCGAGAGGAACCAGCATCCACTTTCATACTATTTTTTCCATCAATAATCCATTCAACAGGATTAATACTCCAGGAATAAACTTTATCTTCTTCAGCATCATTTGTTATAGTTAACTGATAAGATGCAGTTTCATCAAAGAAAATATAATTTGAACTTTGATTTGTTGGCTGTACATGAACTGATGTCGCGCTAACCATGGTTGTTAACAGCAACCCAAATAAGATTGTTAATAATACTAATCGTGAAACCCTCATCATCACTCCTCCGTAATTGTTATCACGCAGGGATAGTTTATAAATATTTCGTATTGAAACAGTATTTTACAAGAAAGAACTTCTAAAAATGAACTCTAGAAGGGTATAATTCTGCTCTGCTGGCTTGTTTTCTCTACTCGAATGATATGTTGAGCTAAAGATTCTAATTTTTGTTCATGACTAACAATAATAAGCTGCGTTACGCCTGCACTTGCCAATACATCTCGAAGCCTATCAAGTTGTTCTGCTGAAAATCCATCAGTGGGTTCATCTAAAATAAGAAGACCTGTTGTGTGTATGGATGAAAAATAATCATTTAATACTTTATTAAGAGCCAATCTATACGCTAGCGCAACACTTGTTTTTTCTCCCCCGGATAAATTATTTATGTGGGTGTCAAATCCATGTTGAGAAATAACAGGAGTGAAATCTTCATCTAGTTTTACTTGTAAACTTTCATCAGCTAAAAGTTGATCAAACCATTGAATAAAATAAGCATTAAATTCTTGATATACTTTTAAGAGTATTTTTTGCTCCATAGTCTTAATTAATGGCAAGAATAATTCCATAACCCAGTTTTTGATAAGACCTAATTTCTCAAGCTCACGTTCTATTTTTTCTTTTTGAGCAATCGCTTTGGTAAGAAATTGTATTTGTTCAGCAATAATTTTCACTTGACCTTTTATATCTTGCAAAGTTGCTGTTTTTTCTCGTAAAACTTTTTCTGCGAGGTCTAACTCGCGGGTTTCATTAGCATCAGAAACAGTTTTTTCTTGAGCAAGAAGTTTCACTAGTTTTTCATATTCTGTTTTTTTTGTAGTAACCACTTTTTCTTGACGAATGAGAAACTCTTCAATTGTTTTAAGTTCTTCTCGCGCTTTTTGGTTTTCTTTTTTCTTTTGCTCAAGAACAGCTTCTTCACGTAAATTTTTTTGATAGCGTTCTTGTTTATCTAAAAGTTCTTTTTCTTTTGTTAAAATAGGGGTTTCTAATAATTTGAGTTTTTCGCGTCGCTTATTGTTTGCTGCAAGTATTGTTTGTTGTTCTTTAAAGATATGCTCTTTGTGATCACTACCTACTTGTTGTCGACACACGGGACAAGTAGTAAGGGTACCGACTTTTGTCATGAGTTCTTGTGCTGCAGCATCACTACTAGTTATTTCACCATATTTTTGATACAATAAAGATTTTTTATGTGCAAGTTGCAATAATACTTCCTTGAGTTTTTCTCCTTGCGGAGCATCGACTTTTTTCTCGACATCTTTAAATTCAGAAATACTTTTAGAAAGAGTTGTTTTTTGTTGCACATATAGATGCAATAATTCTTCTGCAGATTTTTTTTGTTGCTCTGCAAGTTTAACTTGCGATTCTAGTTTTGCTTTTGCTTGTTGTTGTTTGCGTACTGTTTCTAAGATTTTCTTTGCGGCGTTAAGCTTTGTTGTTGCTATAAGCACTTCTTTTTCTAAAAAAGGTAATTGACGAATACTCATCGCTTCTCGTTTTTGGTATGAATTGCGTTGGTCTTTAAGAGTTTTTATATCATCAGTTTGTCCTTTAAGTCGCTCCATACGTTCTCGTAACGAGGCTTGATAATAAGCAATATTGTTTTGTACAATTTTATATTTATCTAGTGCAAAAATTTTTCTTACAACATCTTTTCGTTCATCACTACTTTCAAACAATATGGCTTTTACTTGTTCTTGCGGGGTGTAAACAGTATAGCGAAAAAGATTAGTTGACTTAGCTAGCAAACTTTCTGGATACCCTAAAAGCGTTAATATCTTCGCTTTAAGTTCAGTTGCAACAAGTATTTCTTTGATTCCATTAATAATTATCTCGCCAGGCGTCTGGTTAATCCCTGCACTTCCGCGCTTTAAGCCTCGAGTAATAATTACATCTTTGCCTTGTATTTCACAGCGAAGCGTAATACTTCCTTCGTTAGCATCATGAGAAAGAAGCTCTTGCGGGCTTGTTTTTCCTCGTAAAATACCAAAGAGTGCAAATTCAAGGGCTAAAAGAACAGTTGTTTTCCCACTCCCTATATCGCCTGTAAGAAGCGTGGTACCTGAAGAAAAATCTATTCTACCCTTATCATAACTGCGAATATTTTCCAAAGAGAGCGACTTAATAAACATAGAAAGATAAAACTAAAGCAGGTTTTTAAGCATTATGCCTCCAGAAAAGCTGAATATAAAAACTAAAAATAATAAACTAAAACATTACTCGTAAGCTTTTGCTGTTAATTCAAAAATATTATTCTTTTCTGCTGCTTGTCTAATGGGCTCTAAAAGAGTGTTAATATACTCTGCAACGCCCATTTTCAAATCCAGAGGATGGAGTTTTTCTTCAGCAAAAGCTCTCTGCAACTCATTGTAATTCCCATATTCAATAGGACCACCAAATTTTTCCGGTCGAGTAATGACAAATGGTTTACTTGCTTCATTAAGGAGCGGGAACATCACCAGTCTTGCAAAGTCTAAAAAGAAATTATCCTTTACATTGCCTGCTTCACAAAACGCTTTGTTAAGTTTCTTCTTAACTATTTTTTCATCATCAAGTATATCGACTTTACTATTTGAATCGCTGCTACTCATTTTTCCACCTGCAGAAAGCCCGCCAATCATAGGATTCATTAAATGTATTTGTTTCGTGTAACCAATTTGCGGCAAGAATTCGCGTGCAAACATAAATATTTTTCTTTGATCAAGACCGCCAAACTGTGCATCAACTTTCAAATATATCTCATCTAGCGCTTGTAGGATGGGATACAATAATCCACTAAGTTTTGGCGTTTCTATTTGCTTAACAACTTCTGCGCCTGCGCGAGTTGCATCTCGCGTGCTAGTAAGCGAACTTAGTTTATACATGTCAAACGTGTAGTCTTTATCAAACTGAAAATCACTTCCTTTCACAAAAGTAAGTTTTGAAATATCTGCCCCGACACTTTTAAGTATTTCTTTAATAATAAATTCATAATAAGTAGTACGATACTCAAGTTGCTCAAGAGAAGATTTCATATTATCAAGAAATGCATGAATATCTGCAAACAGAATGATGACTGTGCTTCCTGCATTTAAGAGGTCTCGAATTTTAAACATAGGTATAAAATAACCGACGTGAGGTTTTCCTGTCGGGGCGGTTCCCCAATAAACTTTAAGATCTCGTTGCAACAAAAGTTCTCGTAGTTTATCCTCACCTACAATTTCTTGTAGGTTTCTTGTAATGAGTTCATATTTCTCTTCAGGAGTCATTATATACAATTAAACAGCATTCATTTATAAATATACTGCGTGCAAAAAGGATTTCTTTTTAAATAAAATAGCATTTTGCTCGTATATGGAGCAATTTAATCCTCAGGATGCCAGACCTCTGGGTTTTGATGATAAACGATTTTGGAAGTATATGAACCGCCTTCGTTCATTAAACGATGATATTAGTAATTTTATTCTTCTATCAAAAGAGCAAAAAAAGATGTATGTAGGCATACCTTCAGCTATCGCATTTAATCTTAGAATGCCATCAAATATTAATATTGAAGATTTCGCAAAACAATTTAGTCAACCACTTACAAATAAAGCAAAAGAAATAGAAAATTTAGAAACAAAAACTGAATATGTTATTAATAAAACAATTGAAATTCCACTACCTAAAGGCGTAAGTAAAAAAAACGCATTCAGTTCAATCATCACATATCAAGAAAGTTATAAACCAATCATTTTTGAAGAAAAAATCCTCGGCGCAGTATACGACATCGAATTAGAAAATCAATTTCCTCAAATAATTCCTACTGAAGAATTATTTGTAAAAAATGAACTAATACAAAACTTTATGCAGTATATAAAAGAAGAATTATATCATTTAAACAACAAAAACGATCCCGAAGTTCCAGTAAACGATTTTTATGGACCTGCATACAACGAGATAACTAACATAAGAACCGTTCCTGAAATCATATTTAATAAATGGTTTATTACAGAACATTTCGTTGCAAAAGATTATAAACAAGCACTCAAACAATATGAGAATCGTATTTCTTCACTAATTTTTGCTGCCAATCCCGAAGAGCTTCAAGAGAATTTGAAATAATTATTTGTTGCATTTGTTCTTTACTCATCACTAAATGTTTTTGTAAATCTACTTTATTTGCAATGTATTCTCTTGTTTGATGCAGCTTTGCAAGTGCCCGTCGTTGATCAGGAGTAAATCGTTTATTATTATTTGGCAGCAAAGAAATCTTGAGTTGTTTTGCTTTTTCAACAGCTAAAAAAAAGGATTTTGCTCGGGAACGTACAACAGGATGCACGCCTTGTAATTTCTCCCAACCACCAAGTGTCCGAGGAGAATGCTCAACTAACTCAAGTAATTTTTTGTTATTCATGACAAAATAATTAGGCATATTTACTTTTTGCGCACATTTTTCTCTTAGTTCAAAAAGTACTTTAAGAATAGAACGTTGCGTATCACTCAAAAAAACATAACCTTTAATATCTTGATAAGAACTTTCTTTATGCTCCATTTCCAAAGATTCTATGTGTGCCATTTCTTCACAGAACCATTCATATTTATGACTTGCTCGCAGTTGTTTTCGAAGAATATTTCTAAGATGTATAAGATGGGCTGTGTCATGAAGCGCGTAAAGAAGCATATCTGGACTCAATGGTCTTTTTGTCCAATCAGCCATTTGATATTTTTTTTCTTTTTTAATTTGAAAATATTCTTCAAGTAAATGTTTTAAGCCAATATCTTTTTTATTAAGAAACGTTGCTGCAATTTGCGTATCAAAAACATTTTTTGGTTTGCATTGAAATTGAAAATTAAGAATGCGTAAATCAAAGCTCACATCATGAAATAATTTTTGAATATTCGGATTTTCAAATATTTTTTTCAAAGGTTCAATAGTTTCTAAGGTAAGTACATCAATTATCCAATGTCCTCGAAGGGTGGAGAGTTGAATTAAAGAAATAAACGTGCCATAGTGATGCAAATTATTCTCGCATTCAAGGTCAATAGCAAGCGTATCTTCTTCACTCCAAATTTTACATGCCTGTTTAAGACCTTCTTGTGTTGCTATATACGTATAATCTGCCATCAGATAGGAAGTAAGTACAGAAGTTATATTTAAAGCTTTTTCAGAAGTCGGCTCTGCATAAGTAACCTTTTTCACTATTGTGAAGAGCCATGTTATCTATAAAGACTCCAAAATATGGCAGCAATTCATCAAAATAGAAAAAGAAATACAAAAAACTCTTCTCAAGCAAATATCAAAGGTTTTCACTTCTAAGGAGAGTCATAAGAGAAGAAATATTTAAAAAGGTGCAGTAATAAAAAAGCTAGTATGGCAATCATTGGCATAGCTTTGTTTGTTGCAATTCTTATTCAAATAGTATTGTTTATTCCAGCTTTTACATACAAAACAGATAAATTAACAGATATGTCTTATGCTGCTACGTTTTTCTTATTAGGTTTGTTGTTATTTTTCTTTAACAAATACACTACCCATAAACTCATTCTGCTTCTTATGATTACTGCATGGTCGTTTCGATTAGCAATTTACATGTATAGCCGAATTAAACGAATGGTTCGAGATGCACGATTCGACGGTATTCGAGAAGATTTCTTTCGATTCTTTGGCTTTTGGCTCTTTCAAGGTACCACCGTCTGGATAATTATGATTCCAACGGCATTATATTTCGCTGTTGGAGAAACAAAACTTACTGCATTAACAATTATTGGATTTGTTGTTTGGCTTAAAGGTTTTCTAATTGAAACAATTGCCGATTATCAAAAATTTGTTTTCAAAAATAAGCCTGAAAATAGAACTAAATGGATTGCGACTGGTTTGTGGAAATATTCTCGCCATCCTAATTATTACGGTGAAATTCTTTGTTGGTTAGGAGTCTATCTCTTTGCCATTTCTGCATTAACTGGATTTAATATTCTTATTGCATTCATTAGCCCAGCATTCATAGCTTTATTACTTGTTTATTATTCGGGGATTCCAGGACTTGAAAAAATGGCCGATAAAAAATATGGCCAAG